>NZ_JBEXPJ010000016.1:0-94239 GCF_040611995.1 Lentzea sp. NPDC006480 | reverse complement strand
AGCACCTGGGTGAAGAAGCCGATGTTGACGTCGACGTTGTAGTTGCCCGGCTTGAAGAAGATCGCGAACCGGCGGGCGTCGTACTGGCCCTGTTCTCGGGTTCCGCCACCAGTTCGCCGTGCTCCCAGATCCGGTAGCGCGGCGCGTGGGTGCGCACGTCCGCGTCCCGCTTGAGCGCGCTGACCGTCTCACCGGCGTCCAGCACGTCGAGCACCGGGCACGGTTTCGGGTTGCGGTGGGTGAAGAGGAGGAAGTCGTACGCCCAGTCCTTGGGGATGGCGATCAGGTTGGCCTGCGCCTGTCCCGGTGCCTTGCCCGCGGTCGTCATTCGAGCTCCTTGTTGACCGTCTCCGGCAACCAGATCAGTGCGATGACAGCGATTCCGTACGCCGCCGCTCCGAACAGCATCGCACCGCCGATGCCCAGCCGGTCGGCCATGAACCCGACCAGGCCGGGGAAGACGGCGCCGAACGCCCGGCCGAAGTTGTAGGTGAAGCCCTGTCCGGTGCCGCGCAGCCGGGTCGGGTAGAGCTCGGACAGGTAGCTGCCGAACCCGCTGAAGATGGCGGACATGCAGAACCCGAGCGGGAAGCCGAGGAACATAACCAACGTGTTGGCACCGTTGGGAATCTGCGTGTAGGCGACGATCAGCAGTGCGCTCGCCGTCGCGAACAGCACGAAGGTCTTCTTGCGCCCCAGGTAGTCCGTCAGATAGCCGCCGCTCACGTACCCGATCCACGCGCCGGTGATGAGGAACGCGAGGTATCCGCCGGTGCCGATGATCGTCAGGTGGCGACCGGTCTGAAGGAACGCCGGCAGCCACGTCGCGAGCGTGTAGTAGCCGCCCTGGACACCGGTGGCGAGCAGCGCTGCGAACAGCGTGGTCTTGAGCATGCCGCCCTGGAAGATCTGCGGGAACGTGCCCTTCTGGTTCGCGTGGGCCTTGGCCTCCGGCGCGTCGTCGACGTTGCGGCGCACGTAGAAGATGAGGATCGCGGGCAGGGCACCGGTCCAGAACATGATCCGCCACGACCACGCCGGGTCGGCCAGTGAGGCGACCAGGGTGTTGACGATGACGGCGAGGCCCCAGCCGACCGCCCACGCGCTCTGGATGAACGCCACCGTGCGGCCGCGGTACTTCGGCTTGCAGTACTCGGCCACCAGGATCGCCCCGGCCGCCCACTCGCCGCCGAAGCCGAGTCCTTGCAACGCGCGGAAGATCAGCAGCGTCTCGTAGCTCGTCGCGAAGCCGCACAGCACGGTGAAGAACGCGTAGGCCGCGACCGTGATGATCAGCGTTCTGGAGCGGCCGAACCGGTCCGCCATCACGCCCGCGATGGCACCGCCGATGGCGCTCATCAGCAGGGTGGACGTGCCCAGCAGGCCGGCCTCTGCCTTGGTGAGGCCGAAGTAGCCGGAGATCGCGACCAGGCTCAGCGGCAGGACCCAGTAGTCGTACGAGTCCAGCCCATATCCGCCGAACGCGCCGACGAACGCGCGCCTGCCCTTCTGGCCGAGACTGCGGAACCAGGCGAAACGGCCTGTGTCCTCGGTCGTGGTCGTGCTCATGGGACACCTCGCAGCGTGGTGGAGGAGTGGTCGAGTGTGATGCGGACCTCAGTGACTAGCACTGTAAGGATTGTTCAACAATCCCACAAGACCACAATTCAACGATCCGACAACGGGCGGAACACCTCCAGGGCCGTGTGGATGTCGGCCTTCAGTTCGTCGATCTGCTCGTCGGACTCGATGGTGCCCAGCCGGTCCACCGCGCGCACGAAGACGTGCAGCAACCCGTCGGTGAGCGTCCTGGCGGTGATGAGGCCGAACTCCTCGGCCCACGTGTCGGCCAGCGCGCTCGACCACTCGTCGGCCAGTTCCAGCAGGTGCCTGCGCAGGCCCGCGTCCGAGGCGACGAGCCTGGGCATGCCGCCGGGGCTGCGGATCGCTCGCCGCGCCGAGTCGTCCAGGACGGCCGTCGTCAGCCAGTCCGCGTAGCCGGCGAGGTCTGTTGCCCGTTCGAGCAGGGCTTCCCGCAGCTCCAGTGCCCGATCGAAGACAAGGCTCTCCTTGGTGGGGAAGTGGTTGTAGACGGTCTGCTCCGACACCTCCGCCGCCTCGGCGACCTCGATCATCGTCACCGCGCGGAACCCGTTGCGCGCGAACAGCTCCGCCGCCCTGGCCGCGATCACCGCCCGAGTCTGTGCCTTCTTGCGTTCTCGCAAACCCGCCACACTCACTCCTTCGTTAGGGTTACTCTAATCTTATGGTTACCCAAGTGAGTTATCGCAGCACGGGCACCGGACCGGGTCTGGTGGTCGTCCACGGTGCCCTGCAGTCCTCGACCGTTTACGAGAAGTTCGCGGAACTGCTCGCGGACGAGTTCACCGTCCACGTCATCGACCGGCGCGGCCGCGGCGAGAGCGCACCGCACGCCGCCGACCACAGCCTGAAGACCGAGGTCGAGGACGTGGCGGCCGTCGTCCGGGAAACGGGCGCTCACCGGTTGTTCGGGCTGAGCTCGGGCGCGGTGATCGCGCTCGAGTCCGCGCTGAGGATCCCGGAGGTCACGCACGTCGCCGCCTACGAGCCGCCCATCACCGCGCCCGGTCTCAAGGACCACGTCTTCGAGCGGTTCGAGAAGGAGGTCGCCGCTGGGAAGAACGCCGAGGCGATGGTGACGATCCTGCTCGGCCTGGAGGTCGGACCGCGCTGGCTGCGCTGGCTGCCGCGCCCGCTTCTCCTCGCGCTGACGCGGAAGCTCGCGCAGGACGACGAGGAGGACCTGACCGCCCTGCTGCCGACCGTGCGCTACGACTTCGCGGTCGTCGACGAGGGCAGCAAGAACCTGGAGCGGTTCAAGGCGCTCAAGGCAGGCACCGCGCTCATGGGTGGCTCGAAGTCCGCGCGCTACCTCAAGGACGCGCTGGCGATCCTCGACACGATCATTCCCGGGACGACCAGGACGGAACTGCGCGGAGCCGACCACGGCAGCCCGACCGAGGGCCCGCAGCTCGTCGTCCCGGAGCTCAGGAAGTTCCTCAGTTCGGGTTCGGCACGTGCCCGAACTCGGTGAGCGGCACGGGAACGGCCTTCAGCGCGCTGAGAATGCCGGTCTCGCGGTGCAGCATCCGCCTCACCAGCCGCAACCGTCGTGCCGGTGAGGTCTCCTCCAGCAACCGCTGCCGGTCGTCGACCGGCAGCAGGCAGTCCGCGGCCAGCAGGTACGACAGCGCACCCAGTTCGACGTCCTCCGCCGGCGCCGACCAGTCCTCGCGGTGCCACGCGGCCCCGCAGTACCGCTCGTGAGCCGCGCGGGCCCCGCGTTCGAGGATCGGCACGACCTCCTTCGCCGCCTCGGGCACCGGTGAGTCCTCCAGGTACTCGACGCGGCCGAGCAGGTACGGCGCGGTCGTGGTGTCGACGTCCACCAAGCGGAAACGCTTCACCCCGCGCGTGACGATGTCGAACCGGCCCTCGGGCAACGGGCGTGCGTCGAGCAGGTCGGCTGAGCAGCCGATGTCCTTGAGGGAGCCGATGTTGTCGGCGCCCACCTCCCAGCCCTCCTTGATGCACACGACCCCGAACCTGCGGCCGGACAGGGTTCCGGTCATCAGGTCCACGACGAGCTGGCGGTAGCGCGGCTCGAAGATGTGCAGCGGCAAAGACGCCCCTGGCAACAGCACCGTGCCCAGGGGGAAGAGCGGAAGCGTCTCGGCCACGCGTCCACGTTACGGGCTGCCACTCCCGCCCGCCGGACGGCCTGATCCCGGCGGTCTCAACACGGCGAACGGATCAGTCACCTTGATTCCCTTGGCGCTGAACCGGAACAGTGCGGCCGGACGGCCACCGGACGGGCCGGGTGGAGCGGTGCCACCCGTCGGTTCCAGCAACAACCGCCGCGACAGCACCCGTTGGAGGTTCGTCGCGGACACCCGGTAACCCAGCGCGGCCGAGTAGTGGTCGCGCAGCAGTGAGATCGTGAACTCCGGTGGCGCCAGGGCGAAACCGAGGTTCGTGTACGACAGCTTCGAGGCGAGCCGATGCCGTGCCCGGTGCACGATCGAGGCGTGGTCGAACGCCATCGGAGGGAGCGTGTCCACGCAGTGCCACTCGGTGTCCGACGGGCGTTCCGGATCGGCGTCGGAGGGGACCAGACCGAGGAACGCCGTCGCCACGACACGAGGGCCGGGAACACGGTCCGGTGCGCTGAAAACCGCGAGCTGCTCGACGTGTGACAACTGTCGCACGTCGACTTTCTCGGTCAGCTGACGGCGGATGGAGGTCTCCACGTCCTCGTCCACCCGCAGCTCTCCACCCGGCAGCGACCAGCGGTGAGCGTGTGGCTCCCGTGCGCGCTCCCACAGCATGACCTGGAGTGACGCACCTCTCACCCGCAGCACAGCTGCCAGAACTTCATGCCCCACGCCCGCCACTCGGCTGATACTATCGGCCACGTTTTCGACCAACAGGCGAAAACCTGGATCCGAGGAGGCAGCGATGGTCGCTACCGCAACCGTGGAGCGAACCGCGTCAGGTGTGTTCGGTGGAGTCGAGCCGGACGCCGCGTGGCGTGACGAGGTGTTGCGCCTCGCGAAGGAGCGGGACGCCGTCATCCTGGCGCACAACTACCAGCTGCCCGAGATCCAGGACATCGCCCACCACACCGGCGACTCGCTCGCGCTGTCCCGCATCGCGGCGCAGTCCGACGCGCAGACCATCATCTTCTGCGGCGTGCACTTCATGGCCGAGACCGCGAAGATCCTGGCGCCGCAGAAGACCGTGCTGATCCCGGACGAGCGCGCGGGCTGCTCGCTCGCCGACTCGATCACCGGCGCCCAGTTGCGCGAGTGGAAGGCCGAGCACCCCGGCGCGGTCGTCGTGTCGTACGTGAACACCACGGCCGAGGTGAAGGCCGAGACGGACATCTGCTGCACGTCGTCCAACGCCGTCGACGTGGTGCGCTCGATCCCGGCCGACCGCGAGGTGCTGTTCTGCCCGGACCAGTTCCTGGGCGCGCACGTCAAGCGCGAGACCGGCCGGGAGAACCTGCACATCTGGGCGGGCGAGTGCCACGTGCACGCCGGCATCAACGGCCCTGAGCTGGCCGAACGCGCAGCCGCGAACCCGGACGCGGATCTCTTCATCCACCCGGAGTGCGGTTGCGCGACGTCGGCTCTGTACCTGAGCGGCGAGGGCATCGTCCCGGCGGAGAAGGTCAAGATCCTCTCGACCGGCGACATGATCACCGCGGCCCGCTCGACGAAGGCGACCAAGGTGCTCGTCGCGACCGAGGTCGGCATGCTGCACCAGCTGCGCAAGGCCGCCCCGGAGATCGACTTCCGCGCCGTCAACGACCGCGCGTCCTGCGCCTACATGAAGATGATCACTCCGGCCGCGCTGCTGCGGTGCGTGCGTGAGGGTCTGGACGAGGTGCACGTCGACCTGGAGACCGCCAAGCGGGCCGAGGGTGCCGTGCAGCGCATGATCGAGATCGGCCAGCCCGGCGGCGGTGAGTGATGGCCGCGCGCTGGGAGGCGCGTGCCGACCTGATCGTGGTCGGCACGGGCGTGGCGGGGCTGACAGCCGCGCTGCACGCCCGTGAGCTGGGACTTCGCGTGCTCATCGTCACGAAGGCGGCGGGCGACGACGGCAACACCCGCTGGGCTCAGGGCGGCGTCGCCGTCGTCATGGAGGACCAGCACGATCCCGGCGACTCCGTTTCGCGGCACATCGACGACACGCTGACGGCGGGCGCGGGTCTTTGTGACGAGGCGGCGGTCTCGGCGATCATCTCCGACGGACCTGAAGCCGTTGCCCGGTTGCGTGAGCGCGGTGCCGTGTTCGACGCGCGCCCGGACGGCCTGCTGGAGCGGACCCGCGAAGGTGGGCACAGCGCGTTCCGCGTCGTGCACGCCGGTGGTGACGCGACGGGCGCCGAGGTCGAGCGTGCGCTTTTGAAGGCCACTGTGGACGGACGGGTTCCCCTGCTGGAGAACCACGTCGCGGTCGACGCGGTAAAGACGCCGCTGGGTGCGGTGTGCGGACTGCTGGTTCTGGACGGCAACGGCGTGCCCGGTGTGCTGTCCGCGCCGGCCGTTCTGCTGGCCACCGGTGGTCTCGGCCAGATGTACCAGGCGACCTCGAACCCGTCGGTCGCCACGGGTGACGGTCTGGCGCTGGCGTTGCGTGCCGGTGCGCTGGCCGCGGACGTCGAGTTCATCCAGTTCCACCCGACCGTGCTGTACACCGGTCGTGGCGCTCGTGGCCGCTGCCCGCTCGTCACCGAAGCCGTGCGCGGCGAAGGCGCCGTGCTGATCGACGCGACCGGCGCGCGCGTGATGAAGGGCGTGCACCCGCTGGAGGATCTGGCTCCGCGCGACGTCGTGGCAGCCGCGATCACCCGGCACATGGCTTTGGAACCCGGCGGCATCGACGACCACGTGTTCTTGGACGCGACATCGTTGCACGACATGGCTTCCCGGTTCCCGACCGTGTACGCCGCGTGCGTCTCGGTGGGCATCGACCCTTCGGTTGACCCGATTCCTGTCGCCCCGGCGGCCCACTTCGCCTGCGGTGGTGTGGTCTCCACGGTCGACGGCCGCACCGGCGTGACCGGTCTGTACGCGGTCGGTGAAGTCGCTCGCACGGGCCTGCACGGCGCGAACCGGTTGGCGTCCAACAGCTTGCTCGAGGGCCTGGTCTGCGGCACTCGTGCAGCCGAAGCCGTGGCCTCCGATCTCGCTCTCGGGCTGGTGATCCCTGCTCGTACGCCTGAGGTTTCGCTGCCTTTCGCCCCCGTGGCGGACCGCGACCTGCTTCAGCGCGTGATGTCCCGCTACGCCGCCATCGGCCGCGACGCCGAGGGCCTCGCCGTGGTCGGTTCGGTGCTAGACGTGTCCACTGTGGACAAGCAGCTGGAGTCGCGTGAACTGGTGGAGGACGCGGCTCTGACCATGGCCGCGCGCGCTTTGATCGCTGCTGCCCAGGAACGCACCGAGTCGCGCGGCTGCCACGTCCGCACAGATTTCACCGAGCGTTCCGAGGCGTGGCAACGCAGTCAGCTCGTCCGGCTCACCCCGACCGGTCAGCCCGTGCTGGCCGATCCTGTTCTCGCAGAGGGTGTCGCATGACCATCGATTTGGCCAAAATTGATTGGGACGACGCGAACCGGGTCATCCAGTTGGCGTTGGAAGAGGACCTCCGCTACGGCCTGGACGCCACCACGTTGGCGACCGTGCCGGAGAAGTCCGTGGCGACCGCGGAGATCACACCCCGTTCCGAGGGCGTGCTGTGCGGCGTTTCCGTTGCACGTACGGCTTTCCAGCGCTACCTGCCCGAGATCGAGGTGCTCTCGGAGGCCGCCGACGGCGACAAGGCGGTTCCCGGCGAGCCCGCGCTCGTGCTGACCGGCCCGACCCGCGGCCTGCTCACCGTCGAGCGCACGGCGTTGAACCTGATCTGCCACCTGTCCGGCATCGCCACCCAGACCGCCCGCTGGGTCGACGCGATCGAAGGCACCGGTGCTTTCGTCCGCGACTCCCGCAAGACGTTGCCGGGCCTGCGGTTGCTGCAGAAGTACGCGGTCAGGGTCGGCGGCGGCGTGAACCACCGCATGGGCCTCGGCGACGCGATCCTGATCAAGGACAACCACGTCGCCGCGGCGGGCTCGGTCGGCGCGGCGATCCGCGCGGCCCGCGCACATGCTCCTGAGCTGCTGATGGAGGTCGAGGTCGACAGCCTGGAACAGCTCGACGAGGCGATCGCCGAGGGCGCGGAACTGGTGCTGCTGGACAACTTCACGCCAGAACAGTGCGCCGAGGCCGTTGCCAGGAGGCCGGCGAACGTGAAGCTGGAGGCGTCCGGCGGACTCACGCTGGACGTGGCCCGCCGGTACGCCGAGACGGGCGTCGACTACCTCGCGGTCGGCGGTCTCACGCACTCCTCGCCGTCACTCGACCTCGGCCTGGACCTCCGCTAGCGGCCGGTACCGCTCCACGCCGACGTGCTGGACGCCGGGGAAGTTCTGCACCCGGCGCCAGTCCGCGGTCTTGGAGCCGACGCCGTTGCTGCCCGCCGACACCGCGTCGACGTGGTCCTCGGCGCTGACCCACTCCGCGTAGTTGATGACGCGCTTGCCGTCGTCACGGATGTGGAACGCCGCCGAGACGCCGCCGGGGTGCGGGTTCGGCTCGCTCGCCAGTGCGACGAACACCGAGTCGACCCACGCCCGCGCGGTGGCCTCGTCGGCGGTGTCGACCGTGACGAGGACGACGCAGCCGACCGGCTTGTCACCGCGCGGGTCGCCGGACCGGTAGAGCGTGTAGCCGTCGAGTTCCTTGCGGTTGCGGACGAATGAGGGCAGCTCGGGAAGAGTCATGCTCCTGATCCTGTGAGCTCGACCTAGCTGGAGGTCAAGCTCATTCGAACGAACAACCGGGATTCGGCTCGTCGCGCGACAGCGGCGTACCCGCCGGGTTCACGTACAGCACCTCGAGCACCATCGGTTCGGTGCCGAGATTGCGCCCGATGTGCACGTGCGCCGGCTCCTCGATCAACGTGTCCCCGCGATGGTGCACGAAGGTCGTGGTGCAGTCGGACATCGTGCGGGTCAGCACGCCCTTCTTGACGGCGGCGTAGAGCGTGCCGTCGTGGTGGTGCCACCCTGTCGCGCCACCAGGTGCGACGGTGATCTCGCGGAGGGCGTAGTCCTTGTCGCCGACCGACCACTTGGCGATGTCCTTGGCGGTCACGCCGTGCGAAGGCGTCGCCGAGGCAACGCCGGAGAACAACAGCAAAGCGGCCACTACAGCCGAAACGATGCGCATGGAGGTCAACGTAGCCGTCGGTTCGCCAGCACCGGCAGGACCTCCCGGGCTTGTTCCACCGTCGTCACGTCGAGATCGACGATCGAGACTTCCGGCTGGTCCGAGAGCTGCGCGACGACGTTGCCGAACGGGTCCGCGACCGTCGAGTACCCGATGCCGGTCGGCGCGGAAGAACCCAGCTCACCGGGGTAGGCCTGCCCGCACGCCACGACGAACGACGTGCAGTCCAACGCGCGCGCCCGCACCAGCAGCTCCCACTGCTCCTTCTTGCCCGGCCCGGCACCCCACGACGCGCCGACCAGCACGGCAGATGCACCTTCATCGGCCAATGCGCGGAACAGTTCGGGGAAGCGGATGTCGTAACAAGTGGCGACACCGAGAGTCACGCCGTCGAGTTCGAACGTAAGAGGAGAGCTTCCGGGGGCGACCGTGCGCGACTCCTGGAACCCGAACGCGTCGAACAGGTGGATCTTGTCGTAGCCGACGTGGATGTCCGGCCCGGTCACCAGCAACGTGTTCGTCACGCGGTCACCGGACGGCGTGAACATCCCCGCCACCACCACGACGTCGTGCTGAGCGGCGATCTCGTGCACCGCGGACGCCCACGGCCCGTCCAACGGCTCCGCAACGGGCCCCAGCGGCACCCCGAACCGGCACATCGTCGCCTCGGGCAGCAGCACGACCCGCGCGCCGTCCGCCCTGCGCACCGCGTCCCGGACGAGCTCCAGGTTGGACCGGGGATCGGTGGTGGAGCTGATCTGACTCACAGCGATGCGCATGAGGATCACTGTAGGGTCCGGAACCGTGCGTCTCCCACTGCTCCTAGTCGTGTTGCTGGCCGTCGCGGGCTGCACCGAGACCGCCGCACCCCGCCCGGACGGTGGCACCAACGGCACGTCCATCGTGCTCGCCGACCGCGACGAGCCGACCACGCTGAACCCGCTGCTGGGCTACGGCGCGCAGGGCGTCTCCAAGATCTACGACGGCCTGGTCGAGCACCGCCAGGACGGGTCGCTCGGGCCTCAGCTGGCCGCCGACCTGCCCGAACCGGCCGCGGACGGGCTCAGCTGGACGGTGAAGCTGCGCGGCGACGTGAAGTTCACCGACGGCAGCACGTTCGGCGCCGAGGACGTCGTCGCGACGTACACCGCCGCGCTGCAGAACCCGGTCAAAGAGCGGTTCGGCACGTTGAAGGCCGTGGAGCAGGTCGACCCGTCCACGGTCCGCTTCACCCTCAACCAGACGCAGGCGGCGTTCCCGCACCTGCTCACGCTCGGCATCCTGCCCAGCGAGCAGGCCAAGCCGGACGGTTCGCCGGTCGGCACCGGTCCGTACAAGGTCACCGAGTGGAAGAAGGGCGACCGGCTGCTGCTGGACGCCAACGAGACGTACTTCGGCGGCGCGCCCAAGGTCAAGAAGCTGACCGTCGTGTTCGTGACGGACGACAACCAGCGCGCGCGCCGCATGCAGGACGGCGAGTTCGACGGCACGGTGCTGCCGCCCAAGATCGTCGCGTCGTTCGCCAGCAAGTCCGGCCTCACCGTCCAGTACCACCACAGCGCCGACTACCGCGCGGTGCGGCTGCCCGTGGCCAACGCCGTCACCGGCAACGCGGCCATCCGGCTCGCGCTGAACTACGCCACGAACCGCCAGGGCATGATCGACGACCTGCTCGACGGCAAGGGCACGATCGGCTACACGCCGGTGCCGGACGCGCTGGCCGAGGACTTCGACCCGACCGCGAAGTTCCGCTACGACAAGACCGAGGCCGCGCGGCAGCTCGAGGTGGCCGGCTGGGTCGCCGGTGCGGACGGCATCCGCGTCAAGGACGGTGTGCCCGCCCGGTTCACGTTGATGTACCCGCTGGGCGACGACCTGCGCGCCGACCTCGCGACGGCGTTCGCGGCCGACGCCAAGGCCGTGGGGGTGGACGTGCAGCTCGCCGGGCTGTCGTGGGAGGCGATCCGGCCGCGGATGGGCGCTGACGCGCTGCTGTACGGCGAGGGCTCGCCGTTCGACCCCGATCTGATGCTCTACGACCTGCGCGGTCAGGGCAGCCCGGCGGCGGACGCGGCGCTGGAGAACGGCCGCAGGCTGATCGACCCGGCGCAGCGGGCGGTGGCGTACAAGCTCTTCCAGCAGGCGTTCGTCGCGGCGCCGTCGATGGTCGTGCTGGTCTTCCCCGAGCACGCGTACGTGATGCGCGACTCGTGGAACGGCTACCAGCCCGTGGTCGACCCGAACTCCTACGGCGCGTTGACCTGGGGTCCGTGGTGGAACCTCGAGAAGTGGGAGCCTAAGTAGTCACGCGGTTGATCTCGCGGACCGCTCGTTCCGGGTCGTCCGCCCAGAACTCGACCCGCTTGACCCGCTTGGGGCCCGTCTTGCCGAGATCGACCAGCTGCGGCTCGCGGAACGGCACCGCCACGTTCGTCTTGGTCAGCGACTGGATGACCAGGGCGTCGCCGACGACCTCGACCGTCCGCTGACCCTTGTGGGAGCGCTCCGCGATCTGTGCGGTCGTGAGGTCCGCGGTCGGGATGCGCCAGTCGAAAAAGCCCAGCTGCCGCAGCCGCAGCTCGTCCTCCGTGATGGTGTGCGGTTGGCGGTACAGCACGTAGAGAGCGCCCACACACACGATCGCGTTCAGCACGCCGAGCACGATCAGCGTGATGAGCAGCCACGGGATGTCCAGGGCAAACGCGACCAACGCGATCCCGATCGCCGTGATGATCAGGAACCGCACGTACCGCGGCCGCATGCGCTTGCCGTAGGGGATCTCCACCATGCGGCCGAGCCTATTTCCGCAGCGCGCGCACCATCTCGTCGGGGTTGTCGGCCCAGAACTCGATCTTGGTGACATGGTGTGCGCCGCGCCGGCCGAGGTCGATCTCCTGCGGTTCGTTCAGCTGCACGCGAACGTTGGTGGAGTTGGAGATCTCCAGCACGAGCGTTCCGTCCACAACGGACCGCGTCTTGTTCAGCGACCGGCTGGTCATGCCCTGCGTGACGTGCTCGATGGCGTTCAGCGGAATCCGGTACTCGAACTCACGCGCATACCGCAGCCACAGGTGCTCGTCGTCGATCTCGTGCTTGAACTTGTAGAGCATCCACAGCAGCCAGGCGAGCAGCAGCGCGCTCAGCAACCCGAACACGAGCAGCACGGCTCTGAGCCAGAACCACGGCACGAGCAGGTCCACGAGCAGGATTTCCACGGGTGTGAGCACGAGGAAGACCCACAGGAGCGGCCGGACCTGAGCGCTGTACCCGAACGAGCGATCCCCCATGTCCTCGATAGTGGCAGAGTCGAGCGGGTGAGCGACCTGATCTTTTTGGACAGCGCCGGTTCGTCGATCCCTCCCGCTCCCGTCGTGGACGAGGTCATCGGCCATCTGCGGCGGGAGACCGAGATCGGCGGCTACCGCGCCGCCGCGGAACGCCGTGATGACCTGGAGGCGGGCTACGGGGTGCTCGCTGAGTTCTTCGGGTGTCACCCGTCCGAGGTCGCCTTCACGGACAGTGCAACTCGATCTTGGCTGGCGGCGTTCGACGCGGTGCCCCTGACGGCCGGGGACAGAATTCTTGTCACCGAGGTCGAATACGGTGGCAATGCGATCCCGGTCCTGCGTCGTGCGGCGGAGGCCGGGGCGGTCGTCGAAGTCATTCCGTCCGACGTCAACGGACAGGTCGACGTCGACGCCCTGAACCTTGACAACCGAGTCAAGCTGATCTCGCTCGTCCACGTGCCGACGAACAGCGGCTTGGTCAATCCCGTCAACGAGATCACCGCGGCCGCTCACTCGGTCGGCGCTCTCGTGCTGCTCGACGCCTGCCAGTCGACCGGCCAGCTCGATCTGCGGGGCCTCGACTACGACATGTTGGCGTGTACAGGTCGTAAGTGGCTCCGCGGACCGCGCGGTACCGGCGCTCTGGTCGTGCGCGACGAGGTGCGGGCCAGGCTCCGCCCGCGTCTGGTGGACCTGCACAGCGGCGTGTGGACCGGGCCCATGGAGTACGAGCTGCGCGACGACGCTCGGGTGTTCGAGCTGTGGGAGTGCAGCATCGCGGACCGGCTCGGCCTGATCGCGGCCGCGCGCTACGCCCTGGACAAGGGGCTGGACGTGATCGAGGCCGAGGTCGCGGACCGTGCCAAGCGCTTGCGCGAGGGGCTGCGGTCGATCCCCGGCGTCACCGTGCAGGACCTCGGCGAACGGCAGTCGGGCATCGTCACCTTCACGTCGGAGCGTGTGCCGGCGATGGAGGTCAAGGACCGGCTGTGGGCCGACGGCGTCGCGGTGACGGTGTCCCAGCGCGGGTCGACGATGATCGACATGACCAAGCGTGGCCTGGACGAAGTGGTGCGGGCCTCCCCGCACTACTTCGTCACTCCTGAGGAGATCGATCAGGCGTTGGAGAAGATCAGCCGGGCCACCACGTCCGGCTGATGATCAGCAGCGCGGCTCGACTTCAGGCCTGGCGTGCTGGCTTCAAGACGGTCCCGGATCCCGAAATCAGCGGCCGGACGAGGTGGTGCGGGATGTCCCCGCACCACCTCGTGACTCCTGAGGAGATCGATCAGGCGTTGGAGAGGATCGGCAGGGCGGTCAGCAGGTCTGCCCGATGATCCGCTTCACGCAGTCCGAGTACTGCAGGAACAGGTCGGTCGCCTTGTCGTTGCGGGTGGTCTGGGCGGCGATGACCGTGTCACGCGGGTAGAAGCCGTTCAGCCCGCCACTGCTCGGGTACATCTCGAAGGTGTAGGACCAGATCTTGTACTGGCCCCACATCCAGTCGTCGATGGTGCCGTCGGTGATGTAGAGGTCGCTCGACTGCTCCGGCGTGTAGCCGTTGGTGGCGGCCATCTGCTGGCCGAGGGTGCGGAACGCCCGCTCCTCGTTCGCGTCCAGGCCGGGCGCGGTGTTGTTGGTCGTCCAGCCGAACGGCCACAGCACCAGCTCGGAGAACGTGTGGAAGTCGATGTTCGTCTTGATCTGCTGGACGCCGCCGACCACACGGGAGTTCACGAAGTTGCGGATGCGCTGGGTCTCCGGCGCGGAGAACGCCGAAGTGCCGCGGTAGGTGTCCGAGGTGCTGCTACCGCTGGAACCGCCGCAGCAGCCCCACTTGTAACCGAAGTTGCGGTTCAGGTCGGTGCCGTTGCCCTGCCGGTTCTTCCGCCAGCCGCGGAACGATCCGGTCGCAATGTCGTACTCGGCGCCGTCCGGGTTGACGCTGGGGACGACCCAGATCTCGCGGGAGTCGACGAGTGCCTTCAGCGCCGAGTTGGTCGCGTAGCCGTCGGTCAGGCGCTGGATGAAGTGCAGGCACATCTCGACGGTCAGGTGCTCACGCGCGTGCTGGTTGCACGTGATGATCACCTCGGGCTTGGCCTGGTCGACCGCGGGGTTGTTGCTGATCTTCAGCATCCACAGCTCGCGGTTCTCGAACGACTTGCCGATGCTGGAGAGCCGCACCAGGTTCGGGTGGGCGGTGACCGTCTTGTCCAGCTCCGCCTTCATCTCGGCGTAGTTGTGGTAGCCGGTGTAGCCGGACGGGAAGTCCTGGGTGCCGATCTGGCCGGGCACCGGGTCGGCGAAGTCGACCTTGCCGAGCTTGGCGAACTCGGCTTCGGCGTCACCGATGTACTTCATCGGCAGCCCGGTCCGCCGCAGTGCGCGGGCCTCGCTGGCGTTGGCGATGACGGTCACCGGACCGTTGGTGGTCTCGTCGATCAGGTCGGTGCCGGTGTAGACGACCTGCCTGAGCTGCTCGACGTTCTTCACCGTGATCTCGTAGACCGTGCGGCCGGAGCTGGCCGCCTGGGTCGAGGTCGTACCCACCAGCACTGGCAGGCAGAGCCCCAGCACGGCGGCGATCATGCCGCGGCGCTTGGTGAACATGGGTCCTCCATCATCAGCAGGGGTTTGCGACGGAGTGGTGCTGAACCGAGCGTGGCTTCGGCACTACTCGCTGAGTAGCGCCGATAGCGGGCTGACCGTTGACAGAATTCGGCAGGAACTACCCTGTAAGGCATGCTCAGCCGCATCGACCTGCGAGGTCGCACCACGACTCCCGCTCAGTTGCGCGCCGCAGTGCCGCGCGCCGAGATGGACGTGGACGCGGCGCTGCATCAGGTGCGTCCGATCGTCGAGGCCGTCGCGGCCCGTGGCGTCGAGGCCGTGCTCGAGTACACCGAGAAGTTCGACGGTGTTCGTCCTGATTCGGTGCGGGTGCCCGCTTCGGCCATTTCATCGGCTTTGTCCTCGTTGGACCCGGCCGTGCGCGAGGCGTTGGAAGAGGTCATCGCGCGCACCCGGCGGGTGCACGCCGACCAGCGTCGCACCGACACGACCACGCAGGTGGTGCCCGGCGGCATCGTCACGGAGAAGTGGGTGCCGGTGGCGCGCGTCGGGCTCTACGCGCCCGGCGGCCTCGCGGTCTACCCGTCGACGGTCGTGATGAACGTCGTGCCCGCGCAGATCGCCGGCGTCGAGTCGCTGGTGGTGTGCTCGCCGCCGCAGGCCGAGTTCGATGGCCTGCCGCACCCGACGATCCTGGCGGCCGCCGCGCTGCTCGGCGTCGACGAGGTGTGGGCCGTGGGCGGCGCGCAGGCCCAGGCGCTGATGGCGTACGGCGGTGTCGACACCGACGGTGCCGAGCTGGCGCCGGTCGACGTCGTCACCGGACCGGGCAACATCTACGTGGCGGCGGCCAAGCGGTTGCTGCGTGGTCTGATCGGCATCGACGCCGAGGCCGGGCCGACCGAGATCGCGATCCTCGCGGACTCGTCCGCCGACCCGGTGCACGTGGCCGCCGACCTGATCAGCCAGGCCGAGCACGACCCGCTCGCGGCCTCGGTGCTGGTGACGGACTCCGTCGAGCTCGCGGACGCGGTGGACGTGGAGCTGGAGCGCCAGATCAGTGCCACCAAGCACGTCGAGCGGATCCGCACGGCGCTGGGCGGCAAGCAGTCCGGAGTCGTGCTCGTGTCCTCTGTGGACGAAGGCGTGCGGGTGGTCGACGCGTACGCCGCCGAGCACCTGGAGATCCAGACGCGCGACGCCCGTGAGGTGGCGGCGCGGATCCGGTCCGCCGGCGCGATCTTCGTGGGCGCGCACTCGCCGGTGTCGCTCGGCGACTACTGCGCGGGCTCGAACCACGTGCTGCCGACCGGTGGCTGCGCGCGGCACTCGTCCGGGCTGTCCGTGCAGACGTTCCTGCGCGGCATCCACGTGATCGACTACTCCGAGGAAGCACTGCGCGAGGTCGCGGACAAGGTCGTCGCGCTGGCCAACGCGGAGGACCTGCCCGCGCACGGGCAGGCTGTCACAGCGAGGTTCACTCGATGAAGCCAGTCGTCGGCGCGCGGGTAGAGCTGTCCGATCTGCCTCTGCGCGAGGATCTGCGCGGCCGCACGCCCTACGGCGCGCCGCAGCTCGACGTGCCGTACCGCCTCAACACCAACGAGAACCCGTACGCGCCAACGGATGCGCTGGCCGCGGACGTGGTCGCGGCGGTGGCCGAGATCGCGGGTGAGCTGCACCGGTACCCGGACCGCGACGCGGTGGCGTTGCGCGAGGACCTGGCCGCGTACCTGACCGAGTCGACGTCGGTGACCCTGACGGCGGAGAACGTGTGGGCTGCCAACGGGTCCAACGAGATCCTGCAGCAGATCCTGCAGGCGTTCGGCGGCCCCGGCCGGACCGCGCTGGGCTTCGAGCCGTCGTACTCGATGCACCCGATCATCGCCGCCGGCACGCGCACCGAGTGGGCGCCGACCCCGCGTCGCGCGGACTTCTCGCTGGACGTGGAGAAGGCCGCGGCCGTCATCGCGGAGACGCGGCCGGACGTCGTGTTCGTGACGTCGCCGAACAACCCGACGGGACAGTCGATCCCGCTCGAAGATCTGCGGCTGCTGATCGCGTCCTCGACCGGCATGATCGTCGTGGACGAGGCATATGCCGAGTTCTCCTCGCAGGAGAGCGCGATCCAGCTGCTGGACGAGTACGGCTCGCGGCTGATCGTGTCGCGCACGATGTCCAAGGCCTTCGCCTTCGCGGGCGGGCGCCTGGGCTACCTCGCCGCTGCTCCGGCCGTGGTCGACGCGCTGCAGCTGGTGCGCCTGCCGTACCACCTGTCGCAGCTCACGCAGGCGGCCGCGCGGGCCTCGTTGCGGCACGCCGCGGAGACGCTGGGCTCGGTGGCGAAGCTGGCCGCCGAGCGCGACCGCGTGGTGGCGGCGTTGACGGACATGGGTTTCCAGGTCGTGCCCTCGGACGCGAACTTCGTGCTGTTCGGCTGGTTCGAGAACGCGCGCGAGACCTGGAAGTCCTATTTGGACCACGGCGTGCTCATCCGGGACGTCGGAATCGCGGGTCACCTGCGGGTGACCATCGGAACGCCCGAGGAGAACGACGCTTTCCTCGCGGCCAGCAAGGAGGTCAGCCGGTGAGTCGTGTGGGCAAGGTGGAGCGCACCACCAAGGAGTCGTCGGTCTACGTGGAGATCGACCTGGACGGCACCGGCCAGGTCGAGATCAGCACCGGCGTGCCGTTCTACGACCACATGCTCACCGCGTTCGGCGTGCACGGCTGCTTCGATCTGATCGTCCGCGCCACCGGCGACACGCACATCGACGCCCACCACTCGGTCGAGGACATCGCGATCGTGCTGGGCCAGGCACTGCGGGAAGCGCTGGGGGACAAGAAGGGCATCCGCCGCTTCGGCGACTGCTGGATCCCGATGGACGAGACCCTCGCGCATGCCGCGGTCGACGTCTCAGGCCGTCCGTACACCGTGCATCGTGGCGAGCCGGAGCAGTTCAACAGCTTCGTGATCGGCGGCAACTACCCGTTCGTGCTGAACCGGCACGTGTTCGAGTCGCTCGCCTTCCACGCCCAGATCGCACTGCACGTGCGCGTCGAGTACGGCCGCGACCCGCACCACATCGCGGAAGCCGAGTACAAGGCCATCGCCCGCGCCCTTCGCGCGGCCGTGGAGCCCGACCCCCGCGTCGGCGGCATCCCGTCGACCAAGGGCGTCCTCTGATGCCGAAGGAAGTCGTCGTCATCGGCCTGCTCGCTCTCGCGGGCTTTCTGGCCGGTGGCGTCTACGCGACTTGGAAGACCGCCAAGTTCATGGCGATCATCCTGCTGGTGCTGGTCGTGGTTGCGGTCGGCGGCGCGGTTCTCTGGCTCATCTAGCTCCTGCGGGCGAGCACCCAGTGGAACGTCGCCGGGTCCGGCTCGTGCATGGTCACGAGGTCGTCGGTGACGATCTCCAGGTGTTCTGCGAGGAGCTCGCGGTTCCTCGCGGGAGTGTTGCTGCCGAAGAACATCTCGACGCCGAGCCAGGTCTCGGTGACGTCCGGGGTGCCGGTGCCGAGCGAGGCCAGGAAGAAGCCGCCGGGCTTGAGCCACTTGGCGATCTTCGCGATGAGCGCGGGTTGTTCGGCGCGCGGGACGTGCAGGATCGAGTAGAAGGCGGCGATGCCGTCGAACGTGCCGTCCGGGAAGTCGAGCGCGGTCATGTCGGCCTTCTCGAACCGCGCACCGGGCACGTTGGCCTGCGCGAGGCCGACCTGCCGCTGGGACAGGTCGACGCCGAGAACGTCGTGCCGTTCGGCGAGCTTCCGGGCGACCGGGATGCCCGCGCCGCAGCCGAGTTCGAGGACCTTCGCGCCGGCCTCGAGGCGGCTGTCGAAGTCGTCCAGGTAGCGCAGGCGCGGGTCGTCGGCGATCTCGGCCGACCAGCTGAGGTACTGCGGCGCCATCGCGTCGTAACCGGCCTCGACGATCTTTTTCACGAGATCGAGCAAACCATGTCAACCGCCCGTCCGGGCCGGGTTGTCTATCTGGCGTGGGTGACTTCGAGAGTTTCGTTGCCACGGCGTCCGACTCGTTGCTGCGCCAGGCCTGGCTGCTGACCGGCGATCCGCACAAGGCGGAGGACCTGCTGCAGACCGTCCTGGCGCGGCTGTGGCAACGCTGGGACCGCGTCAGCGACCCGTGGCCGTACGCGAGAAAGATGCTGTATTCGACCTATCTGACCTGGTGGCGGCGCCGCTGGCGGTACGAGGTGCCGACCGGCGAGCTCCCGGAGTCCGCGGTCGAGTCCGACGTGGCCCTGCGCCTGACCGTGGCCGAGCGGCTGGCGTCGCTCAGCCGCATGCAGCGCGCGGTGATCGCGCTGCGGTTCTGGGAGGACCTGTCCGTCGAGAACACGGCGGCCGTCCTGGGCTGCTCGACCGGGTCGGTGAAGACCCACACCGCGCGGGCACTGGCAGTGCTGCGCGCGGACCAGTTGCTGCGAGCGGAGGTGGGGCTGTGAAGGACCTGCTGGAACACGTGATGCCGGAGTTCGAGCCGGTGCCGGACCGGGCAGACCAGGTGCGGCGGCGGGCGAAGGTTCGACGCGACCGCCGGTTGGTGGCGGGAACGGCGGCAGTGGTGCTCGCGGTGGCGGCCGGGGCGGGTGTGATGGCAGTTCGGCCGTTCACGGAGATCACGGACGCAGCAGCTCCCAGCAAGGAGTGCGATGCCGTGAAGGGCGGTCCGAGCGCAACGCCGCTGAAGGTGGACTCCCTGCCGCCAGGCGCCTCGAAGGTGACGTTGTGCGTTTACAAGGACGGCGTTTTCCAGTCCGGTGCATTGCCGGCCCCCGTGGACACCCTCTGGTGGGGGCCTCCGTACTCCGATGAGCTGCTTTCGAAACTGGAGCTGGAAGGAGCCAAGGTCCAGTCACGAGGTGTCGGCGCGGTGGAGAGCGCCGTGAATGCGATGACAGTGCCCGAGAAATGTGACACGCCATCCGGGACGTACATGTTGGAGTTCGAGTACCCGGACAGGAAACCGGTCGTGGCCTGGTTGTCCGACAAGTGCGGTGTTCCCATTGCGAAGGAGGAGTTGCTGCGTGATGGCGACGTCCTCACCTGGCTCCACCGGATGGACGGGGTCTATCTCTATTACGCTGCCGGAGGGCTCAAGTAATGAGCCGGGACGTGCTGGGTCAGCCAGACGCCGTTGGCGCTGAGCCGGAACTCGTGTCCGGCATCGCTCATCGCCTTGGCGTCCACCGAGAGGATCACTGGCCGGCCACGGCGCGCACCAACCCGTCGCGCGGTCTCGCGGTCAGGGGACAGGTGCACGTCGTGACGTGACATCGGGCGCAAACCGTCGCGCATGATGTCGTCGAGGAACTGCGCGACGGTGCCGTGGAACAACACGTCCGGCGGTGTCGCGGTCGGCAGCCCGAGGTCCACCTCGACGCTGTGCCCCTGGTTGGCACGGATGCGGTCGCCGTCGATCGTGAAGCGCTGCTTGTCGTTGCGCGCCACCACTTCGCGCAGTTCCTCCTCGCCGACGCCCAGCGCGTCGAGGAGATCGGTCACGGCCACCCAGCCGGAGGGGTCGAGGGTGAGGCCGACGCGCTCGGGCTGGTGCCGCAACGCCTTGGACATCCGCTTGGACAGGCGGATCATTCTGTCTTCTTCCATGACCTTCAGCAAAGCACAGCGCGTCCACCGGATTTGCGCTTCGATGGGTCCTGTGTGGCCGGTACTGGGGTTGTTCTTCCTCGCGCCGTTCGTCGGCGAGTTCCTCCTGGGCAACATCCCGATCACGGGCATGGTGTTCGGGCTGCTGCTGGCACCGCTGTACGGCAGTGGCGCGATCCTGGTCCGCGAACTGGGCAGACGCGCGGGCGGCTGGCCCTCGATGCTCCTGCTGGCCGCGGCCTACGCGCTGATCGAGGAGGGTCCGGTCGATCAGCTGATCTGGAACAACTCCTACGCGGGCCACGACTACCTGACCGGCCCGTCCTACGTCCCGGTCCTCGGCACGAGCGTCGAGGTCGTGCAGTCGATCCTGGCGCTGCACACGATCTGGAGCATCTGCGTCCCGATCGCCCTGGTCGAGACCTTGTCCCGCCGCGGCCCGTGGCTGCACACCCGAGGCCTGATCTTCGTGGGTCTTCTCTTCCTGGCCGGCTCTTCATTCGTGTTCTGGGGCAACTACTCCGAGGAACACTTCATGGCCCACTGGTGGCAGTTCGCCTACGGCTTCGCCGCCATCGCCCTGCTGATCTTCTTCGCGTTCCGGGTCCGCCCGCTCCCATCCCTACCGGGCGCCGCCCCGTCCCCGCTGCTGGTCTGCTTCCTCTCGCTGGCCGGCACCAGCGCGTACTGGGGCTCGGTGACGCTGATCAGCGCCGACTGGTTCGAGTGGTACGGCGTGGCGATCTGGTGCGTGGTGCTGGTAGCCGGTGTCGTGCTGGTGACGCGCTGGTCCCGGCTCGACGGATGGGACCAGCGCCACCGCTTCGCCTTGGCCGCCGGCGCTGTGCTGACCTACGTGTGGTGCTCGTTTCCGGTGAAGCCAGAACTCGGCGGCACCGAGGCCGGCGACTACGTCTTCAGCGCCATAGCCCTGTTGCTTCTGCTCTGCTGCATCCGCAAGCTCAGCGCTCGCAAGCCCACGGACTCGTCGTTGCCTCACTCCAACGGGTGAACCTCGTCCGGATCCACGCCTGCCGCCGTCTAGTAGATGTCACAAAACCATGGTCATCTGCCTCCCGCAAAAATGCGGAACGCGCGGGGGCGGATGCGCACGGAGGTACAAGGTGTGGAGTGAACGCGTGGTGCCAGGCGAACCCGAGATCTTCGTGGCCTGGCAACAAGGCGCCGGCGACCGGACGCTGCTCGTGATCCACGGCGGCCCGGACTGGGACCACAGCTATCTGCGCGACCCACTCGAACAGCTGGACTGCCACCTGCTGCTGCCAGACCTGCGCGGCTGCGGCAGGTCAGGCCGCGTCCCGGAGGAGGAGTACCACCCGGACGGCGTGATGCGCGACCTCGTGCGCGTGCTCGACGTGTTCGGCGTCAAGCGCGCAGACGTGCTGGGCCACTCATACGGCGGCATGGTGGCGCAACGGTTCGCCATCACACACCCGTCACGCACGCGCAGTCTGATCGTGTCAGGCAGCAGCGTATTGCCGCTGTCGCCGGACGCCTTCGCCGACTGGCCCGAACGCGACGAGATCCTGGCACGCCAGGACGACCCGTGGCAGCGCGAGGGCCTCTCGCCCGAGGAATGCGTGCGAGCGGAAGCGTTCGCAGCCGTGCACGCGAACATCCGACGCCCCGACGCGGTCCCCGGCTACCTGCGGCGGCTGGAGAAGATCCGGTTCGGTGCCGAGTGGGTGCGCCCGTTCCTGGCAGGGACCCTGGTCACGCCGCGCCTTCCGGATGCGGCGCAACGGATCGCGGAACTCGACATCCCGGTGCTCCTGCTGCACGGCCGGCAGGACATGACGTTCCCGGTGAGCCTGGTGGAGCCGACGCTCGAACTGATCCCGCAGGCCCACGCCGTGGTGTTGGAGGAGGCAGGGCACATGGCGCACGTCGACGAACCCGACGGCTACCTGCGCGCGGTGCGGGAGTTTCTGGCGTCAAGCTAGGGAACGCCGGCGGCCGCTCGTGCCGGAGCGCGGCGCGCACGCGGGACGGTGCGGCAGAGCCGACGCGGGCTGGGGCGTGCCTGGGCCCGCTCGGGCCGAGCACGACGCGCGCGCGGGCGGCGCGGGAGTTTCCGGTGGGCTGGGGGCGTTTCTGGAGGGCTGGGAAATTTCGGCGAACTGGGGAGTTGCCGGCGGGCTGGGGGCTAGGGAGTGCCGCCTTCCATCGCTGGCTTGAGGCGAGGGGCGCCTGGGCCGTTGTCCGCTTGCTCGTCGTCGATGTTCTGCAGGGCGCAGCTGCGCAGTGAGAGGCAGCCGCAGCCGATGCAGCCGGTGAGGCGGTCGCGCAGGCGGAACAGGGCGTCGATTCGGGCGTCGAGCTCGGTCTTCCAGGAGCGGGAGAGGCGTTCCCAGTCGGACTTCGTCGGGGTGCGGTTGTCGGGGAGCTGGGCGAGGGCGTCGCGGACGTCTTCGAGGCTCAGGCCCACGCGTTGCGCGGTGCGGATGAAGGCCAGGCGGCGCAGCACTGAGCGTTGGTAGCGGCGTTGGTTGCCCGTGGTTCGGACGGAGGCGATCAGGCCCCTGTCCTCGTAGAAGCGCAGGGCGGTGTGGGGGACGCCGCTGCGGTCGGCCACCTGGCCGATGGTCAGCATTTCCGGCAACTTGCTCACCCGATCATGGTAACGGCTTGACCTCCAGCTTGGTCGAGGTTGAACAGTTGGTGGCATGCAACGGATACCAGAGCTGTTCGCGAGGATGACCGGGGACGAGAAGCACGAGTGGGCGGCGGCTTCCACGATCGACGTGCTCTGGGTCCTGTACGACAAGGTCCTGAACGTCACGCCGGCCACCGTCGACGACCCCGACCGCGACCGGTTCCTGCTCTCCAAGGGGCACGGGCCGATGGCCTACTACGCGGTGCTGGCGGAGAAGGGGTTCATCGACGAGTCCACTTTGGACGACTGGACGACGTGGGACAGCCCGCTCGGCCAGCATCCCGACCGGATGCTGGTGAAGGGCGTCGAGATCAGCAGCGGCTCGCTCGGTCACGGGCTGCCGATCGCGGTGGGGACGGCGATCGGGCAGCGCGTCGGCAAGTCCAGAGGCCGGACGTTCGTGCTGGTCGGCGATGGTGAGCTGGACGAGGGCAGCAACCACGAGGCGATCGCGGTGGCGGCCCGGCTGAACGTCGCGAACCTCACCGCGATCGTGATCGACAACCAGTCCGCGAAGTACGGGTGGCCCGGTGGCATCACGCGCAGGTTCGCCGTCGAGGGCTGGCAGACCGCCGAGGTCGACGGCCGGGATCACGAGGCCGTTTTCGCCGCACTGACCGCGCCGCACGACCGCCCGTACGCGGTCGTCGCCAAGATCGAGAAGAGCTACTGATGACCACGATGCGCCAGGCTTTCGTCAGCACCGTCAACGAGGAGATCGACCGGGACCCGCGGATCGCCGTCGTGACAGCGGTGATCTCGAGCAACGAGTTCCCGCAGGAGAACGAACGCGTCGTGGACGTCGGCATCCGCGAGCAGACCATGGTCGGCGTCGCGGGCGGACTGGCGCTCGCCGGGTTGCGGCCTGTCGTGCACAGCTACGCGCCGTTTCTCGTTGAACGGCCGTACGAGCAGATCAAGCTGGACATCGGCCATCAGGAAGTCGGCGCGGTGTTCGTGAGCATCGGCGCGTCCTACGACGACCCGGCATGGGGGCGCACGCACCAGTCACCGGGCGACGTCGCGCTGTTCGACACGCTGCCCGGCTGGACTGTGCACGTACCTGGGCACCCGGACGAGGTCACGCCGCTCCTGCGGCAGGCGCTGAAGGACGACAACCGGGTCTACGTCAGGCTTTCGCTGCACGAGAACACGCAGGCGTATCCGGTGGGTGAGGGATTCACCGCGCTGCGTCACGGAAAACGCGGTGTGGTGCTCGCCGTCGGACCGATGCTCGACCGCGTGCTGAAGGCGGTCGACTCGGAGAACGCCGACGTCACGGTGCTGTACGCGTCGACGATCCGACCGTTCGACTCGGACGGACTGCTCAAGGCGGTGCAGGACACCGACCACGCCGACGTCATGGTGGTGGAGCCGTACCTCGAGGGAACTTCAGCTCATCTGATTTCCGAAGCCTTGCAACTAATCCCGCACCGTGTGCGTTGTATAGGCGTCAAACGACACGCAGAGCTCCGCAACTACGGCACGGCCGAGGATCATGACGCCGCGCACGACCTCGACGTGGTGGGGCTGGGGAGCGCTGTGCGGAGTTTCTTCAGGGGGTGAAGAAACATGTTCGCAGTCATGGGGGATGACTGGACCGGCGCGCCTTCTCGCGCCGTTTGAGGGTGAACCGGCGCACGGTCGGGCCGGACGCCCGACCGTGCGCTCGTTCCCGAAACATGAACTTCTTGGCATGTCGTCCTCGGCCCGTACGGCCAAAGAGGAATGATGTTGCTCGTGAGAATGCTGATCTGGACCCCGTTGAACGCCGCCGAGCTGCAGAAGGCCATGCACAGCGGCAACGTGGGCCCCGCGGCGCTCGTCCCGGTGCAGTCCGGCACGGTGTTGCTGCCTCCGCCGGGCACCAGGCTCAGCGAGGCCGCCTACATGACGAACCGGGTGCGCAAGATCGCGGGCAGTGGCGCCGCGCTCGCCGTGTGGAACGACGATGCCGCGCTGCTCTACCTCTTCACCACGACGATCGGCCGCGCGTCCATGTGGGGCTCGCGCGAAGCGGTCCTGCGGTTGTCGGCGCAGGCGAAGCAGTCGGGTCCGGTCGGGCGGCTGTTCGACCGCTCCACGGCAGGGCTTGTGAAGCTGCGCGAGAAGGAGAAGTGGCAGCTCGACGCCATCGACAAGCTCACCGCGCTGTACCCGGCGGCCAGTCGCAAGGGCCCGCTCGAACGCATCCGCGACTTCGAGAACGGCCGCCACGCGATCCCCGACTTCTTCCGCACGGCCGGGCTGCCCGAGGTCGCGCAGGTGGCCGAGCTCACGGAGGAGGGCCGCGCGGACGGCGTGCTGCAGCCGTTGGAGCCGCCGCGCGCGCAGCTGTGGCCGTTGGCGCTGTTCCTGCCGTTGATCGTGTTGACGGCGTTGGCGACAGTCCTGCTCCACATCCCGACGGTCGTCTACTACCTCGTCGGCGCGCTCCTGATCGTGTTGCTGGCCGGTGCGCTGGTCGTGCTGAGGCGGCGTCTCGTGCGGACGAAACCGATCAACACCGTGTTGCCGGTCATACCGGTGACGCAGGGTGCCGCGCCGACCGACTAACCTGGTGGTCGTGGCACGTGTCGTCGTACTTGACTATGGCTCCGGCAACCTGCGCTCGGCCGAGCGCGCGCTTCAGCGGGTCGGCGCCCATGTCGAGGTGACGTCAGACGCGAAGGCCGCGCGTGAGGCCGACGGCCTGGTCGTGCCCGGCGTCGGCGCGTACGCCGCGTGCATGGAGGGCCTGAACTCGGTGCGCGGCGCCCGGATCATCGGCGAGCGCCTCGCGGGCGGACGGCCGGTGCTCGGCATCTGCGTGGGCATGCAGATCCTGTTCGAGCGCGGCATCGAGCACGGCGTGCTGACCGAGGGCTGCGGCGAGTGGCCCGGCACCGTCGAGCGGCTCGAGGCGCCGATCGTGCCGCACATGGGCTGGAACACGGTCCGCGCGCCGGAGGGCTCGCAGCTGTTCGCGGGGCTGGACAAGGACACGCGCTTCTACTTCGTGCACTCCTACGGCGTGCGCCGCTGGGAGCTGGAGCCGGCCGAGCACATCAGGCCGCCGCTGGTGACGTGGGCGGACCACGCGGGCGACGAGTTCGTCGCAGCAGTCGAGAACGGTCCTTTGTGGGCGACCCAGTTCCACCCGGAGAAATCCGGTGATGCCGGCGCACAACTGCTGCGGAACTGGTTGACTATCTTGTCGTGATCACACGACTGCTGACGGTAGCCGCACTGACGGCTGCCTCCGTTGCTGTGCCTGGGGGCGCACTCGCCGCACCGGCTCCGTTCCACGACAACTTCGACGGCGCGGTGCACGCGTCGCCGACACTGGGACTGAACGACAACCTGAAGCACCGGCAGGGGACCGGTGCGGTGACCTACACGCGCGTGTCCGCCGGCGGATCGGTGGAGGTCAACGACCCCAAGCATCCGGGCACGCTGCTGATGCGCTCCGGCCCGACCGTGGTGCGCCTCGACGCGCCGTCCACCGGTTCGGCGATCTCCGCGAAGCTGGTGCCGGCCGACTCGTCGACCGTCGTGCTCAGCCGTTCCGCCAACATCGCGGGCGACGTGACCGACCCGGCCGTCGACCTCGGGTTCCTGTTGCGCGCCAACGGAAGCGTGCAGATCTACCAGGCCGGCCAGGTCGTGACTTCGCTGGACGGGTTCACGAAGGCCCGCAAGGACGGATCGTTCGACGTGACGCTGAAGTTCGGCAGCGCGCTCGACCTCACCGTGAACGGCAAGCGCAGGACGGTCAAGCTCGAGCTGCCGACGGAACGGCAGTGGGTCTACCTCGGACACTCCGGCACCGCCGCCGGGCTCGTCGACGACCTGACCATCGCGCAGCTGAACTCCGACGACCTGCGCAAGCGGCCCGGATCGACGCTGCGCTACTACGGCTACGTCGGCGCGTCGCCCTCGGCGGTGCGCGGGCACAGCAACCTGAACCTCGTGGAGGTCGGGGTGGCGACCGCTGATGCCGGCCGCGTCGACGGTTTCGTGGCCGGTGACGCCGACACCGCGCGTCAGCTGAAGAAGCTCTTCCCCGCCAAGAAGGTCGTGCTCGTCGTGCCCGCCGCTCAGGTCGACGACGCGTTCCAGGCGCCGGAGGAGGTGGACGGGGTCGGGTTCCGCGCCCCGTGTGCCGGATACGACGTGCTCGAAGCCACGATGGCCAAGCTCGCGGAACGCGTTCCCGCCAAGGACCTCTTCCTGCTCCCGGAGGCGGCACCACAGCCTGCGTGCGCGGACCTGGGTGACCCGGATCTCGCCGGCACCCAGTACCTGTACCTGGCGTTGATCCAGCAGTACCCGAGCTACGTGGGCATCCTGGCCGCGCCCGTTCCCGCGCAGTTCACGCGCACCGCGGACGCCCAGGAGCGCGTGGCCGCCCTCGTGCTGGGGGACGCTAGGCTGAGCGGGTGACGTTCACACTCCTCCCCGCTGTTGACGTGGCTGATGGCAAGGCCGTCCGCCTCGTGCAGGGCGAAGCCGGTACCGAGACGAACTACGGCGAGCCGCTCGACGCGGCTCTGCAGTGGCAGCGCGACGGGGCGGAGTGGATCCATCTCGTCGACCTCGACGCGGCGTTCGGGCGCGGTTCGAACCGCGACCTGGTCGCCCGCGTCGTGGGCGAGCTGGACGTGAAGGTGGAGCTGTCGGGCGGCATCCGCGACGACGCTTCGCTGGAGGCCGCGCTGGCCACCGGGTGTGCTCGGGTGAACCTGGGCACCGCCGCCCTGGAGGACCCGGAGTGGTGCGCGAAGGCGATCGCGGCGCACGGCGAGAAGATCGCCGTGGGCCTGGACGTCCGCATCACCGAGCAGGGCCACCGGGTGAAGGGCCGCGGCTGGACGTCGGACGGCGGTGACCTCTGGGAGGTCCTCGACCGGCTCGACCGCGACGGCTGCGCGCGTTACGTCGTGACGGACGTGTCGAAGGACGGCACGCTGACGGGCCCGAACCTGGAGCTGCTGAGCGAGGTCTGCGCCCGCACCGACGCTCCCGTCATCGCGTCCGGCGGCGTGTCCACTGTGGACGACCTGGTCGCGCTGGCGAAGCTGTCGCGCGACGGCGTGGAGGGCTCGATCATCGGCAAGGCCTTGTACGCCGGGGCCTTCACGCTCCCGGAAGCACTCGCTGCGGTCCGTTGACGACCTTCTCGATGTGAGCGGCCGCGGCCGCGTGCGTGACTCCGGTGGAGTGCAGCACGCCGGCCGCGGTCCCGCCTTCCTCCAGCAGCAGCCCGAGCAGGATGTGCTCGGTGCCGATGAACATGTGGCCCATGCGCAGGGCTTCTCGCACGGCCAGTTCCAGCGACTTCTTGCAGTGCGTCGAGTACGGCTGCTTCTCCGGGCGCTGCTTGGCCTCGTTGTCGAGCCGGTGCAGCGTCGCGATGCGGGTGCTGCCGTCGCCGGACTCCAGCTTCGCGATGGTCTTGGCCGCGAGCCCGGCCGACTCGTCGAGCAGTCCCAGCAGCAGGTGCTCGGTGCCGATGCGCTCGCTGAACCGCGCGTGGTGCCGCGCGAGTGCGATGACCCGGCGTGAGCGCTGGGTGTAGCGCTCCATCGACGGCTTGGTGAGCTCCGGCGACTCCCTGGGCACGAACCGCTTCTGCGCGGCCTGCTTGGTGACGCCGATGCTCTCGCCGATCTCGGCCCAGCTCGCGCCACCGCGGCGGGCCTCGTCGACGAAGTGGCCGATCAGGTGGTCGCCGAGCTCGCTCAGCTGGCCACTCATCTCGACGGCCTTGGAGAGGCGCATCAACGCGTCGTCGGCCTCCTGGGCGACGGCGACGATGAGGTCGGTCAACTGGATCATGCGTCAACCTTAGGTTGACGATGTGGACACGGTCAACCTCGGGTTGACGCTCAACGTTGACAGGTTGATGTGGTTGATCGCGTCAACGTTGAGCGGCTCGAATCAACGTTGACGCGCCTGGTCAACATTGACGCGCGCACTCAATGTTGACTGCTGACAACGTTGTCATCAGCGTGGACGGCTCTGGTCAACGTTGATTGGCAGCGTTGATTTGAGGCCTCAACGTTGAGTCAACGTTGATCGCGCCGATCAATGTTGATTGCCGTGGTCAATGTTGACTGAGGGTTGATTGAGGACGCTCAACGTTGACGGCGTCAGGCAGCAGCGGTGATCTCGATGCCGACCGACCCGGTCCGCCCGCGGCGCACCTTGCTGCCGAACACCGTCAACCAGCCGATGACGCCGTACTTCTTCATGATCCGAGAGCGGATCTCGTCGCCGGCGGCGTCGTCCATCAGCCGGGCGTGCGCCTTGACCGACGGCCCCTTGGGGTTGCCGCGCACATCGCACGGCCCGATCTCGACGTCGCCGCTGCGGCGGATCCGCTTGACCTTGCCGGTGTCCTTGGCGCTCCACGCGTAGATCACGTCGTCGCTGGGGCCCGTCAGCACCCAGACCGGCGTGGCCACCGGGGTCCCGTCCTTGCGGAAGGTCGTCAGCAGCAGGTACTGGCCGTTGCCCAGTTCGGCGATCATGGCGCCGCAGCGTAGTCCGCGAAGGCCCCTTGTAGGCTTTCTCGCATGTCAGTGGCTGTGCGCGTCATCCCCTGTCTCGACGTCGACCGGGGCCGGGTGGTGAAGGGCGTCAACTTCACGAACCTCGTCGACGCGGGTGACCCCGTCGAGCTGGCCAGGGCGTACGACGCCGAGGGTGCCGACGAGCTGACGTTCCTCGACGTCACGGCCAGCAGCGGCGACCGCGAGACGACGTTCGACGTGGTCCGGCGCACGGCCGAGCAGGTGTTCATCCCGCTCACGGTCGGCGGCGGCGTGCGCAGCCCCGAGGACGTGAACAAGCTGCTGCGCGCGGGCGCGGACAAGGTCAGCCTCAACACGGCGGCGATCGCGCGCCCGGAGCTGCTCAAGGAGTGTTCGGAGCGGTACGGGGCGCAGTGCATCGTGCTGTCGGTCGACGCGCGGCGCGTGCCCGGCGGCACCGGCTTCGAGGTCACCACGCACGGCGGGCGCAACGGCACCGGAATCGACGCCGTCGAGTGGGCCGCGCGGGGCCAGGAGCTGGGCGTCGGCGAGATCCTGCTGAACTCGATGGACGCCGACGGCACCAAGGCCGGGTTCGACCTGGAGCTGATCGAGCTGGTGCGCCGCGAGGTCGACGTGCCGCTGATCGCGAGCGGTGGCGCCGGCGCGGTCGAGCACTTCCCGCCGGCCGTCGCGTCCGGTGCGGACGCGGTGCTGGCGGCCAGCGTGTTCCACTTCGGACAGTTGCGCATCGGCGAGGTCAAGGACGGCCTGCGCCAGGCGGGTGTCGTGGTGCGATGACGCCGGTCGAGGTGCGGGTGGCCTCGACGGTCGCGCTGGGCGGGGCAGCGGTGTTCTTCGCGGTCGGCCTGATCCTGTGGCGCAGTACCGGGGACGCCGACGTGCTGAAGCTGCCGTCGTTCGTCGCCCTCGTCGAACTGCCCGTGGCGGCGACGTTGTTGCTGCGGCTGCGGTTCATGCACTACCCGGCGATGGTGGTGTTCATCCTCGTCGCCCTGCTGCACCTGGTGATCGTGCTGGCCGACGGCCCGTCGTGGGCGCGCGTCGCGTCCGGTGTGCTGTCCGCGGTGCACATCTACGGAGTGGTCCTGCTCAACACCGGACCCGCTCGCGAACACCTGGGAGGACCCCGTTGAGCAGCCCGCTCGATCCCGCCGTCTCCGCCCGGCTCAAGCGCACGCCGGACGGACTGATCTGCGCGGTCGCCCAGCAGCGCGACACCCGTGAGGTGCTCATGGTCGCGTGGATGGACGACGAGGCGTTGCACCGCACTCTCACCACCCGCCGCGCCACCTACTACTCGCGCAGCCGTCAGCAGCTGTGGGTGAAGGGCGAGACGTCCGGCCACACCCAGTACGTCCACGAGGTGCGGCTCGACTGCGACGGCGACACGCTGCTGCTGATCGTCGACCAGGTGGGCGCCGCGTGCCACACGGGTGACCGCACGTGCTTCGACGCGACGGTGCTGCTCGCGGACGCCTGACGTGGCGCACGACGAGCGGTGGGACTTCTTCATCGCGTACGCCAGTGCGGACCGCGTGGCGGCGAACGAGCTGTACGACCTGCTGAGCCCGCCGTTCCGGGTCTTCCTCGACAGCCGTGCCCTGCTGCCCGGCGACGACTGGGGCCGCAGGTTGCCCGCGGCCCAGAGCCTGTCGTCCGTCACCCTGGTCCTGATCTCGTCGCGCACGGGTGACGCGGTCTACCAGGTGGAGGAGATCGCCACGGCGATCGAGCTCGCCCGCCGTGCGGGCGATCTGCACCGGGTGGTCCCGATCCTGCTCGACGAGCGGGAGGGTGAAGCCGAACTGCCGTACGGCCTTCGGGGCAAGCAGAGCATCTCCGTCACCGAGGCGGGCGGTCTCGCCGGTGTCGCCACTCGGCTGAAAACCACCTTGCGGCAACGCATGGCGATGTCCGCCGACGAGATCCAGCGACGGTACGAGGACAGGACCGCGGTCGAGCGGGCCGTCCGCCTGGTCCCGCGGGACGGCTTCGACCGCGACGGCCGGCTCGGGTCGCCTGAGCGGGACTACGTGTTCGTCGGTGACCATGACGAACAACGGCACCGCACGCTCCGGCAGATCCTGTCCAACCTGTGGATCGGCGATGCGTTCGAACGGGTGGAGAACTCGAACGAGCCCTGGCTGGCGCTCACGTTCGACGTGGGCGAGCTGAACCGGCGGAAGCTGGACCTGATGCCGGGCACGTGGAAGGCAGCGTTCCGGATCTTGTCCGACCCTCGCCGCGCGGCACGTTTCGAGGCGACGCCGGAGGAGCTCGCCCGGCTCGGGCGGCCGCCTCGCGACTACTACTCCGCCGATCAGCTCCGGTGGTACCACAGCTGCAACGACTACAGCCCGCAGCGTCCGGCCCGCTTCCTCCGCGAAGCGCTGGGCATCGAGTGGCTCTGCTTCGGCGGCAACGGGATCACCGAACGAGCGCCGGCGACGGACGGGATCCCGTCACGGGTGTTCTTCGTGCGGAACCTGCCGCTGCCGGGCATCACCTACCGGGTGCAGGACCTCGGCGTGCCCGACGACGGCGTGGTCCTGGACTAGTCGAGCGAGCCCGTCAGGTAGCGCTGCAGATTCGGGCCGATCGCCTTGACCACGGTCTCGACGTCCACCGACGCCAGCGGTTCGAAGTGGACGACGTACCGGACGATCCCGAGCCCGACCATCTGCGTCGCGCACAACGTGGCACGCAGTTCGCGTTGTTCGGCCCCGATCTCCGTCAGCAGGTTCTTGAAGATCGCGTTGACGAAGAACGACTTCAGCGCGTTCGCCACCTCCTGCTGGCTGGTGACGCTGCGGATCAACGCGGCGAAGGTGCCGCCGCCGGTCGCGTCCCAGACCGTGACGAAGGTGCGGATGATGCGTTCGCCCGCGGTTTCGACGGGGCCGTCCAGAAGCCGTTTCAGGATCTCGGCCGGGTCGAAGGGGAGCTGCAGGACGGACTGGGCGAACAGGCCTTCCTTGCCACCGAACCAGTGGTTCACCATGGCGGCGTCGACGCCGGCGCGGGCGGCGATCGCGCGGACCGTGGCGCCGTCGTAGCCCTTCTCGACGAACGTCTCGCGGGCGGCGGCGATGAGTGCGGCCCTGGTGTCCTCGCCCGCGGCGCGGCGGCCTCGTCGTTTCTGGTTCACTTGCTCCACGAGGGTCATAGTTCAACAGATGTTGAATTTATGCAACAATTGCGCTCATGGTGAGCGTCATCGGGGCTGTGGCCGCCGTTGGTCTTGGGGCCGTGAGCCCCACGCGTGAGGAGTTCCGCGAGCTGGCGGTCAACCGCCGGGTGATTCCGGTGGTGCGCAGGTTGCTGGCGGACGCGGAGACGCCGGTCGGTCTCTACCGCAAGCTGGCCGCTGACCGGCCTGGCACGTTCCTCTTCGAGTCGGCCGAGAACGGGCGTTCGTGGTCGCGATGGTCGTTCATCGGCGTGAGGTCGTCCGCGGCGCTCACGGCGACCGGTGGTGAGGCGTACTGGACGGGCACGAGGCCCGTCGGGCTGCCGGACGGTGGCGACCCGCTGCAGGCCCTGCGCGAGACCATCGAGGTGCTGCGCACTGATCCGTTGCCCGGCATGCCCCCGCTGACCGGCGGCATGGTCGGCTACATCGGCTACGACGCGGTGCGGCGGCTGGAGCGGCTGCCGGTCATCGCGGAGGACGACCTGCAGATCCCCGAACTGGTCATGTTGCTGGCGACCGACCTCGCGGCGTTCGACCACCACGAGGGCACGGTCACGCTCATCGCCAACGCGATCAACTGGGACGACTCGCCCGAGCGCGTGGACGCCGCCTACGAGGACGCGGTGCGGCGCCTGGACGAGATGACGACGGAGTTGCACCAGCCCGCGCCGCCGACCGCTGCCGTGTTCAGCAGGCCGCGGCCCGAGTTCCGGCGCCGGCGTTCGCAGGCCGAGCACTTCGCCGCCGTCGAGAAGGCCAAGGAGGCCATCCGCGCGGGCGAGGCGTTCCAGGTCGTCGTGTCGCAGCGGTTCGAGATCGAGACGGACGCGGACGCGCTCGACATCTACCGGGTCCTGCGCGCGACCAACCCCAGCCCGTACATGTACCTGCTGCGCCTCGACGGCTTCGACATCGTGGGTTCCAGCCCCGAGTCGCTGGTCACGGTGCGCGACGGCAAGGCGACCACGCACCCCATCGCGGGCACCCGCTGGCGCAGCGAGGACCCGGAGGAGGACGCGCTGCTGGAGAAGGACCTCCTCGCCGACCACAAGGAACGCGCCGAGCACCTGATGCTGGTCGACCTCGGCCGCAACGACCTTGGCCGCGTCTGCAAGCCGGGTTCGGTGCACGTCGTCGACTTCTTCAAGGTCGAGCGGTACAGCCACGTCATGCACATCGTGTCGACCGTGACCGGTGAGCTGGCCGAGGGCAAGACGGCCTACGACGCGGTCGCGGCCTGTTTCCCGGCCGGCACGCTGTCCGGTGCGCCGAAGCCGCGCGCGATGGAGCTCATCGAGGAGCTGGAACCCACCCGCCGCGGCCTCTACGGCGGCGTTGTGGGCTATTTCGACTTCGCCGGGGACGCGGACACCGCCATCGCCATCAGGACCGCTCTCGTGCGGGGCGGGGTGGCCTACGTGCAGGCGGGCGGCGGCATCGTGGCGGACTCGGACCCGCTGGCCGAGGACAACGAGTGCCTCAACAAGGCGGGCGCGGTGCTGGCCGCGATCGCCACGGCCCAGACGATGCGGCCCGCCGTTGAAAGCTAGTCCACTGTGGATCGCCGCACTCCTGCTCGTGGGTGCGGCGGGTGCCTTCTGGGGCGCGGGTTCCGTGCCGCTGGCGCTGCTGAGCCTCGCGTCCGTCGCGGCGGTCGTGGCGCTCAGCGGCGTGGCGCGCCGGATCCTCGGCGTGTTGCTCGTCGTCGTGGGCGTGGCGGCCGCGTTCAACGGGCACTGGCTCGCGATCGCGGCCGGCGTGCTCGTGGTGGCCTCCGGCGTGCTTCAGGTAGCACTCGGGGCCCGGATGCCGAAGATCGGTGTAGGTGGGCAGAAGACCCGCAAGCACGACCCCGAGACCGACATGTGGCGCGCGCTGGAGCGTGGAGATGATCCGACCGACGATAAGACCCCCGGCGGACCTTCCTCGAACGAGTGAAGATCATTCATCCGCATTCACGCATGTGACACGTGCACAGCCTTGGCTAGCTGCGTCGACACTGAACCCCCGGTGGCTGGGGCGTTACTCCGCCGGGGTTAGCATCCCCACAGCGGGAAGGGGAGCAACACTGTGACGGTTCTCGAGTCGATCCTCGAAGGTGTGCGTGAGGATCTCGCCGCTCGCGAGGCTCAGTTGTCCTTCGACGTGGTCAAGGAGCGCGCGGCCAAGGCAGCCCCGCCGCTCGACGTGATGTCCGTGCTGCGAGGCCCCAACGTGGGTGTCATCGCCGAGGTGAAGCGCCGCAGCCCCTCCAAGGGCGCGCTGGCGGAGATCCCGGAGCCGGCCGAGCTGGCGGCCGCCTACGAGGCGGGTGGCGCGTCGGTCATCAGCGTGCTCACCGAGCAGCGGCGGTTCGGCGGATCGCTCGCCGACTTCGACGCGGTGCGCAGGACGGTGAAGATCCCCCTGCTGCGCAAGGACTTCATCGTGTCGCCGTACCAGGTGCACGAAGCGCGCATGCACGGCGCGGACCTGGTGCTGCTGATCGTGGCGGCGCTGGAGCAGAACGCGCTGGTGTCGCTGCTCGACCGGGTCGAGTCCCTCGGGATGACGGCGCTCGTCGAGGTGCACACCGCCGAGGAGGCCGACCGCGCTCTCGAAGCCGGGTCGTCCGTCATCGGGGTGAACGCGCGCAACCTCCACACGCTGGAGGTCGACAAGGACGTTTTCGGCCGGATCGCTCCCGGACTACCCTTCGAGACGATCAAGATCGCCGAGTCCGGTGTGACCGGCCCCGGCGACCTGATGGCCTACGCCGGAGCGGGCGCCGACGCGGTGCTCGTCGGCGAGAGCCTGGTGACCAGCGGCGACCCCAAGGCCGCCGTGAACAAGCTCGTGACCGCCGGTTCGCACCCCGCGTGCCCGCGGCCAAGCCGGTAGAGGAGCAGCTCGATGGGCCAGTTCACGCCCACGCCGCACGATCCCGACGACCGTGGCCACTTCGGCCCGTGGGGTGGCCGGTTCGTCCCGGAGGCCCTGATCGCGGCGGTGGACGAGCTGGCCGCCGAGTACGACAAGGCGCGCATCGACCCGGACTTCGTGAACGAGTTCCAGCGCCTGCTGAAGGACTTCGCGGGCCGTCCGTCGCTGCTGACGGAGGCGCCGAAGTTCGGTGAGCACGCCGGGACGCGCGTCTTCCTCAAGCGCGAGGACCTGAACCACACCGGTTCACACAAGATCAACAACGTGCTCGGCCAGGCGCTGCTCACCAAGCGCATGGGCAAGAAGCGCGTGATCGCGGAGACCGGCGCCGGGCAGCACGGCGTGGCGACGGCGACGGCCTGCGCGCTGCTCGGCCTCGACTGCGTCGTCTACATGGGCGAGGTCGACACCGAACGGCAGGCGCTGAACGTGGCGCGCATGCGGCTGCTGGGCGCCGAGGTCATCCCGGTGAAGTCCGGCTCGCGGACTTTGAAGGACGCGATCAACGAGGCGCTGCGCGACTGGGTCGCCAACGTCGACGAGACGCACTACCTGCTCGGCACGGCCGCTGGCCCGCACCCGTTCCCGCTGCTGGTCCGCGACTTCCACCGGATCATCGGCATCGAGGCGCGCGAGCAGATCCTGGAGAAGGCCGGGCGCCTGCCCGACGCCGTCGTCGCGTGCGTCGGTGGCGGGTCGAACGCGATCGGCATCTTCCACGGTTTCATCGACGACGCGGACGTGCGCCTGGTCGGTGTCGAGCCTGGTGGTTCGGGTGTCGAGTCCGGCAGCCACGGCGCGACGCTCACGGCCGGCACGCCCGGTTCGCTGCACGGCGCGATGTCGTACGTGATGCAGGACGAGGACGGGCAGATCACCGAGGCCCACTCGATCTCCGCGGGTCTCGACTACCCCGGCGTGGGTCCCGAGCACTCGCACCTGAAGGACATCGGCCGCGCCGAGTACTTCCCGGTGACCGACGCCGAGGCGATGGAGGCGTTCGCGCTGCTGTCGCGGACCGAGGGCATCATCCCGGCGATCGAGTCGTCGCACGCGCTGGCCGGCGCGCTGAAGCTGGGCCAGGAGCTCGGACCGGACGGCCTGCTGGTCGTGAACCTCTCCGGGCGTGGCGACAAGGACATGGACACGGCCGTCAAGTACTTCGGCCTCGCTGACGGGGGACAGGCCTGATGTCGTTGTCGGACGTTTTCGCGACGGCGAAGGCCGAGTCGCGGGCTGCGCTGATCGGCTACCTCCCGGCGGGTTTCCCCACGATCGAGGGCTCCAAGGGCTACCTGCGGTCGATGGTCGAGGCGGGCTGCGACCTGATCGAGGTCGGCCTGCCGTACTCCGACCCCGTGATGGACGGCCCGACGATCCAGGCCGCCGCCGAACAGGCGCTCAAGGCCGGGTTCCGGGTGCGCGACGTGTTCGACGTCGTGTCGTCGGTGGCCGAGGCCGGTGGGCGTGCGGTCGTGATGACGTACTGGAACCCGGTGCTGAAGTACGGCGTGGACGCGTTCGCACGTGACCTCGCCGCCGCCGGTGGCCTCGGGCTGATCACGCCGGACCTGGTGCCGGACGAGGCCGCCGACTGGATGGCGGCGTCCGAGGCCCACGGGCTCGACCGGACCTTCCTGGTGGCGCCGTCGTCGACCGAGGACCGCATCGAGATGACGGCTCGTGCGTCGTCCGGGTTCTTGTACGCCACCGCGGTCATGGGCGTGACGGGTGCTCGTGACGTGGTGTCGTCCGCGGCGCCTGAACTGGTCGCGCGGGTGCGTGCGCACTCCTCGATCCCGGTCGGGGTCGGGCTGGGCGTGAAGTCCGGTGCGCAGGCCGCCGAGATCGCCGGGTTCGCGGACGGGGTGATCGTCGGTTCGGCGTTCGTCTCGGCGGCGAACGAGGGCGACGCCGCGGTGCGCGCGCTGGCCGCTGACCTGGCGAAGGGTGTGCGCTCGGCTGCCGCCATCGTGTGATGGCATGGAGCTCCTCCAAGCGTGATCGTGGCTGTATGCACAAGCCAGCTACCCGCCCGGCGTGCCACACTGGTGTCGCCGGGCGGTTTTCGGAGGTGATGCCCTGTGGCGGCTCCAGCAGAGGCCAAACCTGACTTCCTGTTGCCCAACCACGAGGGGCCCTGGACGCTCGAAGACGTCCTTCAGTTGCCGGAAGACAACAGTCAGCGCATCGAACTCGTTGACGGGATGCTTTACGTGAGCCCGCTGGGGAGCTACCGGCACCAGCTGCTGGTGGGCAAAATGTTCGCAGCACTGGACAGTGCGTGCCCGTCGGAGTTCGCGGCGACCGTCGAACTCAACGTCGAGTTGACCACCGGCCGGTTGTTGATCCCCGACTTCACCGTGATCGAACCATGTGACGCCGACATCACGTTCCCGGTCTCCAACGTACTGCTCGCGGGCGAGGTGCTCTCCAAGAGCACTCGGCTGAAGGATCTGGTGGTCAAGCGCCAGGTGTACGCAGAAGCCGGGGTGTCCTATTACCTGATCATCGATCCGGTGAAGGACGTTCCAGAGGCGACCCTGCTCGAACTCGGCGACGAGGGTGAGTACATCGAGATCGCGCGGAGCGAGGACGGTGTGCTGACGCTCAAGCGGCCCTTCCCGGTCACCATCAAGTTCTAGCCGTAGAGCCACTCCAGTCGTTCGTGCAGGTCAGCCGTGGTCCACGAGGCGAACATCGCGTTGCGGGCGTCGGCGGCGGCACCGGCCGGGTGGTAGACCTCCCGTCCCATCAACCGTGAGACGTGGTGGACGCGCGCGGTCCTCTCTCCACGCAGAGACACGTACCGGGCAAAAGAGCCATTCACGTCCCGCGGGTCGAAGGTCGAAGCCAGGCACACGGCGTCCTCCAGCGCCTGGCACGCCCCCTGAGCCGCGTACTGCAGCACGGGATGGGCGGCGTCGCCGAGCAGCACGACGCGCGAGTCCTGCCAGGTGGTGATCGGTGCGCGGTCGCACAGCACCCACGCCCGCCACTCGTCGGCCAGCTCCATGATCCGCGTGGCGTCGTCGCACAACGGCGTGAAGTGCCGCAGCACCTCGTCGTGCTCGACGGGCTTGCCGGTCATCGGGTCCTGAGCGCCGTTGTCGGTCGTCGCCACGAGGTTCACATAGCGCCCACCAGCGATGACGTACCAAACGACGTGGTAGCGCGGCCCGGCCCAGAGCGTGACGACGTTCTCCTTGAGCTCACGCGGGACGTCCGAAGCCGGAATGACCGCGCGGAATGTCGTGTGCCCGGACACCTGCGGATCCCCGTCGCCCACGAGCTGCCGCCGCACCGCCGACCGCAACCCGTCCGCGCCGATCAACGCCGTCCCGTGTACGACGTCGCCCGAGCGCAGCACCGCGGTGACGCTCGAAGAGTCCTGCGTGTAGGCCTCGACGCCGCTGTTCACCCGCAGGTCGACGCGCTCGTCGTTCTGGCACGCGTCGAGCAACGGCGTGAGCACGTCGTTGCGGTGCACCACCGCATACCTGCCGAACCGCCTCACGAACTCGTCGTCGACCGGCAACGCCGAGATGAGCTTTCCGGAGATCCCGCACCGCAACCGCAGCTCGTCGACGTGCACGGCCCGCGACCGCACCACCGCGCCCACACCCAGCGAGTCGAGCATCCGGAACCCGTTGGGCCCCACCTGGATCCCCGCGCCGACCTCCTCGAACACCGCCGCGGACTCGAGCACGGTCACACGGTGACCTGCCCGTGCCAGTCCGAGTGCTGTAGCCAGACCACCGATGCCGCCACCGACCACCAGGACCGTCATGCGTCCGAGTATCTCGGCTCGGCGATCACGAACTCACTAAGAAGACCTTGCGGACCTCATACGAAGCTCACGTAGGTCGCGAACCCCTAACGAAGGAGCGTCGCAAGGAGACGCCGTGGAGGCCACCGGTACGGTGAGCGCGTGTTGAACGGCATCCTGGCCACGATCCCGAGCCCCGACCAAGGCGTGTGGTACCTCGGTCCGCTCCCCATCAGGGCCTACGCGCTGTGCATCATCGCCGGCATCATCGTCGCCATCTGGTGGGGTGAGCGCCGCTGGGTGGCCCGCGGAGGCATCAAGGGCGAGGTGACCGACATCGCCGTGTGGGCGGTGCCGTTCGGCCTCGTCGGCGGACGGCTCTACCACGTCATCACCGACAACCAGAAGTACTTCGGGCCGGGGAAGAACCCGCTCGCGGCGCTGGAGATCTGGAACGGTGGCCTCGGCATCTGGGGTGCGATCGCCCTCGGTGCGGTGGGTGCGTGGATCGGCTGCCGGCGCAAGGGCATCCCGCTGCCCGCGATGGCGGACGCGCTGGCCCCGGGCATCGTCGTGGCGCAGGCCATCGGACGGCTCGGCAACTACTTCAACCAGGAGCTCTACGGCGGCGACACGACGTTGCCGTGGGGTCTGGAGATCTACCGCCGCGTCACGCCGGACGGGCGGGACGACGCGCTGGCCGGTGTCGCGATCGACCACACGCCGCTGCAGGTCGTGCACCCGACGTTCCTGTACGAGCTGCTGTGGAACCTCGGTGTCGCGCTGCTGATCGTGTGGGCCGACCGCAAGTTCCGGCTGGGCCACGGGCGGACGTTCGCGCTCTACGTCGCGGGCTACACGGCCGGGCGGACCTGGATCGAGCTGATGCGCACGGACGAGGCGACGCTGATCTTCGGCACGCGCGTCAACGTGTTCGTGTCGGTGCTGGTGTTCCTCGGCGCGGTCGTCTACTTCTTCGTCGCCAGGTCGCGCGGCGAGCGTGAGGACATCGTCGCGCTGCGAGCCACCGACAAGCCCGCTGACTCCGAACCCGTCGTGGAGCAGCCGGACGACGTGGTCGAAGAAGACGTGCAGGACGAGAGCGACTCCAAGGAACCCGTCAGCTCCACGGAGTCCGTCAAACCGGAGTGATCTGTGCGCGTGCTCGTCGTCGAGGATGACGACCGGGTGGCCAGAGGCCTGCTGACCGCGCTGCGGCACGCCGGCTACGAGGTGCATCGGGTGGCCACGGCCGCAGACGCCCTCAAAGCCGCGCCGGCTGACGTCGTGCTGCTCGACCTCGGCCTGCCCGACGGCGACGGCCTGGACGTGCTGCGCGAGCTGCGGCACCGTCCGGGCACGGCGGTGATCACGGTGACCGCCCGCGGCGAGGAGCGCGAACGCGTGCTCGGCCTGCGGGCGGGTGCCGACGACTACGTGGTGAAGCCGTTCGGCACGTCCGAGCTGCTCGCCCGCATCGAGGCCGTGCTGCGCAGGACGCGCGCGCACCGCGCAGGGCCGGAGACCGAAGCCCCGGTCGAGGTCGGCCCGCTGCAGATCATCACCTCGACGCGCACGGTCACGCTCGCCGGGCAGCAGCTGTCGCTGACCCGCAAGGAGTTCGACCTGCTCGCGCTGCTGGCCACCCGCAAGGGCGAGGTGGTGAGCCGCGACTTCATCGTCGACCAGGTGTGGCAGGCCCACTGGGAGGCGCCGTCACGCACGCTCGACACCCACATCGCGGCGTTGCGCGGCAAGCTCGGTGAGCACGTCAAGATCGAGACGGTCCGGGGCGTCGGATACCGCCTGGCCACGTGACGAGGCTCCAAGAGACATCGACTGGCAGTTGCGGAACAATCACGGCTGATGCTCCGCCGACTGCTCGTCATCACCGTTCCGCTGCTCGTCGCCCTTGTCGCGGCGCTCGGCATCCCGTTGGCGTCCGCGGTCGTGCAACGCGAAACCCAGACCACCTACCTGGACCGGCTCGGTGACGCGCGACGGTTCGCGTCGCTGGCGGAGAGCGCGCTCCAGTCCGACCGGCTGCTCGCACTGGACTTCGAGATCCAGCGCTACGACCAGCTCTTCGACATCCCGGTCGCCCTGGTCAGCGCGGACAAGCGGCTGTTGCTCACCTCGCGGCGCGGCTTCAACCCGACCAACGATCCCGGCGTCGTCGCCGTGCTGAACGAGGCGCTCAACGGCATCCAGCCCGACACGGACTACTCGGGCTGGCCGTGGCGCACCGGCCCGATGGTCGTCGTGGAACCGGTCGGCCGCGACAGCGAGGCGGTCGCCGCGGTCGTCACCATCTCGCAGACCGGAGCTCTGCGCGCCGAGATCCTGCGGCAGTGGGGGCTCATGGCGCTGGCCGGTCTCGCGCCGATGCTGGCCGTGGTCGCCGCCGCCTGGCCCATGTCGCGGTGGGTGCTGCGGCCGGTCCGCAGGCTCGACGAGGCCACCGCGGCGGTCGCGGCGGGCAACCTCGACGTGCGCGCGGACGAGGTCGGCGGGCCTCCGGAGCTGCGCCGGCTCGCGCGCAGCTTCAACACCATGGTCGACGTCGTCGGCAAGGCCCTGAACAGGCAGCGGGCGTTCGTCGCCGATGCCTCGCACCAGCTGCGCAACCCGCTGGCCAGCCTGAGGCTCGCGGTCGACAACCTCTCGCCGCACGTCGAGGGCGAGCACGGCCAGGAGGCGCACCAGATCGCCGTTGAGGAGGCCGAGGAGATGGGCCGCGTGCTCGACACGCTGCTCGCCGCCACCCGCCTCGACAGCGCGCGCAAGACCGAGCCGGTCGAGATCGACCAGCTGCTGGTCACCCACAAGCCCTCCTGGCAGGCGCTCGCGAAGAAGTCCGGCGTCGATCTCAAGATCGAGATACCGGCCGGCCTCACCATGCAGGAACCGCCCGGCGGGCTCGGCAGCGTGCTGGACGAGCTGGTCAGCAACGCGCTGCGGCTCGCCAACGCCACCGAGGTCCGGATCACCGGTCGACCCGGTGAGCTGCACGTCGTCGACAACGGCGACGGCCTGAGCGACTCCGAACGTGAGCAGGCGCTGCAGCGGTTCTGGCGAGCGACCAAGCACCAGAACATCGCGGGCACCGGGCTGGGGCTCGCGATCTGCGCCGAGCTGATCGAGTCGGCGGGTGGCGAGCTCACGTTGCACGACGCCGGGCCCGGCCTCGACGTGAAGGTCGCTCTCAGCGCCTGACGATCAGCGCTTGACGGACCGGAACCAGCGCGCGGCGCCGTCGTGCAGCGGCACCAGACCGGTGGCGATGCCGGTGCGGACGTTGATCCGCGCCGCCTCGGGGTGGCCGCCCACGATCCGCGCGGTCTCGGTGAACACCGTGCGGGTGACGACCTCGACGACGTCCGCGCTCAGCGACTCGTGCGCGAGCAGCAGGTTCGGCACCGCGAAGGTCTTGTTCGACGGCAGCGCCTCGTAGGTCTTCGCGGGGATCGTCGCCGGGATGTACGGGCCGCGGAAGGTGTCCGCGAAGGCGATCGCCTCGTCCGGGATGTCGATCAGCCGCACGTTGCCGCGCAGATCGGTGATCGCGGGCGTCGGGATGCCGGTGAGCGCGAGCATCGCGTCGAGCCGGCCGTCGGCGACCCGGTGCGACGCCTCGGTGTGCGCCATGCGTTCGTCCATTGCGGACATGCCGAAGTGGTTCAGCATCCTCGTCGCGGTGAACTCGGTGCCGGAACCCTTGGGCCCCAACGAGATCCGCTTGCCCGCCAGGTCGCGGAAGTGCTCGATCGGCGAGACCGCCGGTACCGCGATCTGCATGAAGCTGTCGTAGAGCCGCCCGACCGCGCGCACGCTCTCGGGCACGTCGATCGGGTCCAAAGAGGACAACGCGAGCTGGGCTCTGCCGGACTTCAGCAGCTGGAGGTTCTCGACCGACGCCCCGGTCGGCAGCGGGATGACCTTGGTGCCGGGCAGCCGTTCAGCGAGCGCCTCGGCCAGGGCGCCTCCGACCTCGCGGAACACGGCACCGTCCGGCCCGGTCGCGAGCACCAGTTCAGGGGGTGCCTCGACCTTGCGCTGGGTACACCCGGCAAGAGCGAGGGTTGCCCCTACCAGGAGTGTGCGACGGCTGAGCGACACGGAGGAAGCCTAGCTGTTACGTCAGGACTGTCTGAAGTTTCCGTGTGTCGGCTTGTAGGTGACCGTGGCGCGGCTCACCCTCACTCCCAACGCGAAGTTCAAGGAGGAACCGTGGCGACCACGAGCACAGGCCGCAAACCGATCTACAAGCACCTTTACTTCTGGGTGCTGGTCTCCATCGTGCTGGGCGCGGCCGTCGGCTTCCTGTTCCCCAAACAGGCGTCCGAGATGAAGTGGCTCGCGGACCTGTTCGTCAACCTCGTCAAGGTCGTCATCGCGCCGACCATCTTCGCGACGATCATCGTCGGCATCGCCGGTCTCGGAAACCTGGCGAAGGCGGGCGGGCTGGCGCTGCGCACGATTCTCTACTTCACCGCGATGACCACGGTCGCGCTGGCGATCGGCCTCATCGTCGTCAACATCGTGCAGCCGGGTCACCACGGCGGCGAGATCCACCTGAACGCCGAGGCGGCCAAGGACACGCTGAAGTCCGCGTCCTCCGCCGAGACCGGAGTCACCGGCTTCATCCTGAGCCTGGTGCCGAAGTCGTTCGTCAGCGCCTTCACCGACGGTCAGCTGATCCAGGTCCTCGTGGTCGCGATCCTCGTGGCCGTCGCGGTCGCCGGCATGGGCGAGCGCGGTGCCAAGGTCGTGTCCGCCATGGAGACGCTCTCCAAGGTCATGTTCGGCATCATCAAGATCGTCATGTACGCGGCGCCGATCGGTGCCTTCGGCGGCATCGCCTACACCGTCGGCAAGTTCGGCGGCGGCATCCTGAGCAAGCTGCTGTGGCTGATGGGCTCGTTCTACCTGACGTGTCTGCTGTTCGTCATCGTCGTGCTCGGCATCGTGGCGCGGATCGCGGGCTTCAGCCTGCTGAAGTTCCTGCGCTACATCAAGGACGAGATCCTCATCGTGCTCGGCACCTCGTCGTCCGAGTCGGTGCTGCCGCGCATGATGGTCAAGCTGGAGGCGGCGGGCGCGCAGAAGTCGGTCGTGGGCCTCACCATCCCGACCGGGTACTCGTTCAACCTCGACGGCACCTGCATCTACCTGACCATGGGCGCCATCTTCATCGCCCAGGCCACCGGCCACGACGTGTCGCTCGGAGTCCAGATCGGCCTGCTGCTGTTCATGCTGATCGCGTCGAAGGGCGCGGCGGGCGTCACCGGCGCCGGCCTCGTCACCCTGGCCGCCTCGCTGCAGGCGTTCGAGGCGCACTCGGCCATCCCCGCGGTCGGCATCGCGCTGATCGTCGGCATCGACCGCTTCATGTCCGAGGCCCGCGCCATCACCAACGTGATCGGCAACGGCGTCGGCTCGCTCGTGGTCGCCGCCTGGCAGAAGGGGCTCGACAAGGAGCGCCTCACCGAGGTCCTGGACAACCCGGACCTGGTCGACGTGGACGAGCTGCTGGAGCGGCAGCACGCCGACGACAAGCTCGCGGCGGCTCACTAGACGTCCGTGGCCGGGGGCGTCTCTCCCCGTCGCCGGCCACGAGACCAGCAAGCTCCATGAATGCCGAGGTCCCGTTCTCCCCGCATGCGGCGCGGGGAGAACGGGACCTCGGTCTTTCAGCGCAGGAATCCTTCGAGGGCGTCCAAGACATCGTCGAGTGCGCCCTCGGTGAGCCAGACGGCACGCGGACACTTCTCGGCCAACGAGCTCGCCAGGAACCGGCATGGCCGGTCGACGGGGTGGCGGTGCGGGACTCCAAGAACCCGGAAGGCCTGGCCCTGCGGTTCTCCCGCGCGGCCTGGTCCGGTCTTTTGGCCCTGAACAACGGAGTGGACGGTGGCCGACCGGCCACAGCTGGTCACGAGTGAACGTCCACTAACTGAGACGACCATGGGCTGAACAGCCAAGACGACCGTGCACCCGGTAGAACTGCTGTTAAACCGTGATTGTCACGCAGCTCTCACCCCGCTGGCGGGGGTTGAACGTTCGGTTACGCTAACTCAGCCGTAACGAAGCTCGACGTCCGCTGCAATGTCGCTCAGCGCTGGGAAATCGTTACGCTTCCATGACCTAGATCACCCATTGGCGGGTGTCCCTGGGTTTCGCGGCTGTTAAAGTCGCGTCAACACGCGGGCCATCGTCGTCCCGTGCTCCCACCTGTTGGTACGAGGTCTGAGCACGAGGACATTGTTCTTTAGCGAGGACGACGAAGGAGGTCTGCGCAGTGATCTTCTCCGCCATCCCCGGCCCCCAGGGTCTTTACGACCCGGCTGATGAGCGCGACGCCTGTGGTGTCGCCATGGTGGCCGACATCCAGGGCAGGCGTTCGCACGGCATCGTCGTCGATGCTCTGACAGCGCTGGCCAACCTGGAGCATCGTGGTGCCGCGGGCGCCGAACCCACCTCGGGTGACGGTGCGGGCATCCTGCTTCAGCTGCCGGACGAGTTCTTGCGCGCGGTCGTCGACTTCGACCTGCCGGAACGCGGGCAGTACGCGGCGGGAATCGCTTTCCTGCCGTTTGAATCCGAAGAACGCCTCTCCGCAATGCGGGACATCGAGCGCATTGCCGAAGAGGAGAACCTCGTTGTTCTCGGCTGGCGCGATGTTCCGGTCGACGCCGAGAACGCGAATGTCGGGCCGACCGCGATGTCGGTGGCGCCGCACTTCGCGCAGCTGTTCGTGAAGGGCACGCGGGACGAGTCCGGTATCGCGCTGGACCGCCTGGCTTTCTGTCTGCGCAAGCGGGTGGAGCACGAGGGCAGCGTGTACTTCCCGTCGCTGTCCGCGCGCACGATCGTCTACAAGGGAATGCTGACGACCGAGCAGCTGCCGGCGTTCTTCCCCGACCTGCACGACGAGCGCCTCTACACGGCGATCGCGTTGGTGCACAGCCGTTTCTCCACGAACACGTTCCCCTCGTGGCCGCTCGCGCACCCGTTCCGGTTCGTCGCGCACAACGGTGAGATCAACACCGTTCGCGGCAACCGCAACCGCATGCGCGCCCGCGAGGCGTTGCTGGAAAGCGATCTCATCCCCGGCGACCTCGCGCGGCTCTTCCCGATCTGCGACCCCGAGGGCTCGGACAGCGCCAGCTTCGACGAGGTGCTGGAGCTGCTGCACCTCGGCGGCCGCAGCCTGCCGCACGCGGTGCTGATGATGATCCCGGAGGCGTGGGAGAACCACGCCACGATGGACCCGAAGCGCCGGGCGTTCTACCAGTTCCACGCGTCGCTGATGGAGCCGTGGGACGGTCCGGCGTGTGTCACCTTCACCGACGGCGAGCTCGTCGGCGCGGTGCTCGACCGCAACGGCCTGCGCCCGGCCCGCTGGTGGCAGACCAAGGACGGCCGCGTCGTGCTGGCGTCCGAGACCGGTGTGCTCGACGTGCCGTCCGACCAGGTGGTCGCGAAGGGCCGCCTGCAGCCGGGCCGCATGTTCCTGGTGGACACCGCGCAGGGCCGCATCGTCGACGACGAGGAGTTCAAGTCGGGGCTGGCCTCGGAGTTGCCCTACGACGAGTGGCTGCACGCCGGTCTGCTCGACCTCGGCGACCTGTCGGACCGCGAACACGTGGTGCAGAGCCACGAGTCGGTCGTGCGCCGCCAGCTCACCTTCGGCTACACCGAGGAGGAGCTGCGGATCCTGCTGACGCCCATGTCGATCATGGGTGCGGAGCCGCTCGCCTCGATGGGCACGGACACGCCGGTCGCGGCTCTCAGTCAGCGTTCCCGGTTGCTCTACGACTACTTCGTGCAGAACTTCGCGCAGGTCACGAACCCGCCGCTGGACGCGATCCGCGAGGAGATCGTCACGTCCGTCTCGCGGGTGATGGGCCCTGAGCAGAACCTGCTCGACCCCGGCCCGGTCTCGTGCCGCCACGTGACGCTGGACTACCCGGTCATCGACAACGACGAGCTCGCCAAGCTCATCCACATCAACGACGACGGCGACCTGCCGGGCTTCGCCTGCACCGTCCTCTCCGGACTGTATGAAGTGGACGGTGGCGGCGAGGCTCTCACGGCGGCGATCGAGCGGGTCAGGCGCGAGGCGTCGGAGGCCATCGCGAACGGTGCGCGCACGCTCGTGCTGAGCGACCGCGACTCCGACCACCGGATGGCGCCGATCCCGTCGCTGCTGCTCGTTTCCGCGGTGCACCACCACCTGGTGCGCACCAAGGAACGTCTGCGCGTCGCGCTGGTCGTCGAGTCCGGTGACTGCCGCGAGGTCCACCACGTCGCCGCGCTGCTGAGCTACGGTGCCGCCGCGGTGAACCCGTACCTCGCGTTCGAGACGATCGAGGACCTGATCAGCCAGGGCGCCATCACCGGTGTCCCGGCGCACAAGGCGATCCGCAACTACGTCAAGGCGCTCGTGAAGGGCGTCCTGAAGATCATGTCGAAGATGGGCATCTCGACCGTCGGCGCGTACACCGCGGCGCAGATCTTCGAGGCGGTCGGCCTGTCCAACGACCTGCTGGACGAGTACTTCACCGGCACGCAGTCGAAGCTCGGCGGCGCCGGTCTCGACGTGCTCGCCGAGGAAGTGGCGCTGCGCCACCGCCGTGCGTTCCCGGACAACCCCACCGACCGCGCGCACCGCAGGCTCGAGGTCGGCGGCGAGTACTCGTACCGCCGCGAGGGCGAGCTGCACCTGTTCACGCCGGAGACGGTGTTCCTGTTGCAGCACGCCACGAAGACGCGCAAGGAGGACGTCTTCCGCCAGTACACGGCGGAGGTCGAGCGCATCTCGCGGCAGGGCGGCACGTTGCGCGGCCTGTTCAAGTTCCGCACCGAGGGCCGCACGCCGATCCCGATCGACGAGGTCGAGCCGGTCAGCTCGATCGTCAAGCGCTTCAACACCGGCGCCATGTCGTACGGCTCGATCTCGGCCGAGGCGCACGAAACCCTTGCCATCGCGATGAACCGTCTCGGCGGCCGCTCGAACAGTGGCGAGGGCGGCGAGGACCGCGAGCGCTTGTACGACCCGGAGCGCCGTTCGGCGGTCAAGCAGGTCGCGAGTGGACGGTTCGGCGTCACGAGCGAGTACCTCGTGAACTCCACGGACATCCAGATCAAGATGGCGCAGGGCGCGAAGCCCGGCGAGGGCGGCCAGCTGCCCGGCTTCAAGGTCTACCCGTGGATCGCGCGCACCCGGCACTCCACGCCGGGCGTCGGTCTCATCTCGCCGCCGCCGCACCACGACATCTACTCGATCGAAGACCTGGCGCAGCTCATCCACGACCTGAAGAACGCGAACGAGCAGGCGCGCGTTCACGTGAAGCTGGTCTCGTCGATCGGTGTCGGCACGGTCGCGGCGGGAGTCGCCAAGGCGCACGCGGACGTCGTGCTGATCTCGGGCTACGACGGCGGCACCGGTGCTTCGCCGATGAACTCGCTGAAGCACGCCGGCACGCCGTGGGAGATCGGGCTCGCCGAGACGCAGCAGACGTTGCTGCTCAACGGTTTGCGCGACCGCATCACCGTCCAGGTCGACGGCGCGATGCGCACCGGCCGCGATGTCGTCGTGGCGGCGCTTCTGGGAGCCGAGGAGTTCGGCTTCGCGACCGCGCCGCTGATCGTCGCGGGCTGCGTGATGATGCGCGTCTGCCACCTGGACACGTGCCCGGTCGGCGTCGCCACGCAGAACCCGGACCTGCGCGCTCGCTACACCGGCCAGGCCGACCACGTGGTGAACTTCTTCGAGTTCATCGCGCAGGAAGCCAGGGAACTGCTGGCGGAGCTCGGTTTCCGCACGATCGACGAGGCCGTCGGCCACGCCGAGCTGCTCGACAAGGACGACGCGATCGAGCACTGGAAGACCGAGGGCCTGAACCTCGAGCCGGTGTTCGAGGTGCCGGAAACCCCGTACCCGACGGCGAAGCGCAAGATCCGCGACCAGGACCACGGCCTGGACAAGGCCCTGGACCGCACGCTGATCCAGCTCGCCGAGGCGGCGCTGGAGGACGCGCACCAGGTCAACCTGGAGCTGCCGGTCCGCAACGTCAACCGCACCGTCGGCACGCTGCTCGGCGCCGAGGTCACCCGTCGCTACGGCGGCGAGGGCCTGGAGGACGACACGATCCGGGTGAAGCTGACCGGTTCGGCCGGCCAGTCGCTCGGCGCGTTCCTGCCGCGCGGCATCACGCTGGAGATGGTCGGCGACGCCAACGACTACGTCGGCAAGGGCCTGTCCGGCGGGCGGATCATCGTCCGCCCGCACGACGACGCGCCGTTCCGCGCCGAGGACCAGGTGATCGCGGGCAACGTGATCGGCTACGGCGCCACGGCCGGCGAGGTGTTCCTGCGCGGCCGGGTCGGCGAACGCTTCTGCGTCCGCAACTCCGGCGCTTTGCTGGTGGCCGAAGGCGTGGGCGACCACGCGTTCGAGTACATGACCGGTGGCCGGGCCGTGGTGCTCGGGCCGACCGGGCGCAACGTCGCGGCCGGCATGTCCGGCGGCATCGCGTACGTGCTCGACCTGGACCCGTTGTCGGTGAACCAGGAGATGGTGCAACTGCAGCGCCTCAACGCCGAGGACCTGCGTTGGCTCAAGGACGCCATCACCAAGCACCACAAGGCGACGGACTCCGCCGTCGCCGCGTCGCTGCTCGGTGACTGGACCCGGCGGGCCGGTGCGTTCACGAAGGTCATGCCCGGCGACTTCCAGCGAGTGATGGACGCGATGCGCCTCGCTCGCGCTGAGGGCCGGGACGTCGACCAGGCTGTCATGGAGGCGTCTCGTGGCTGATCCACAGGGTTTCATGAAGTACTCCCGCTCCGAGGCGCCGAAGCGTCCGAAGCCGGAACGGTTGCAGGACTGGAACGAGGTCTACCTCCACGAGGAGCCCGCGGAGCGCAACGCCGCTGTGCGCACGCAGGCCACTCGGTGCATGGACTGCGGCATTCCCTTCTGCCACAGCGGAACCGCGGGCTGTCCACTCGGGAACCTGATCCCGGAGTGGAACGACCTGGTGCGCCGCGGCGACTGGGAGCTCGCCTCGGACCGCTTGCACGCCACCAACAACTTCCCGGAGTTCACGGGTCGTCTGTGCCCGGCGCCGTGCGAGGCCGCCTGTGTGCTGTCGATCTCGCACGACGCGGGTGGCGCGGTCGCGATCAAGCGGGTCGAGGAGACCATCGCGGACATGTCGTGGGAGAACGGCTACGTCCAGCCTGCCCAGGCGACCGTGTCCTCCGGCAAGCGCGTCGCGGTCGTCGGTTCCGGACCGGCCGGCCTGGCCGCCGCTCAGCAGCTGACCCGTGCCGGGCACGAAGTGGTCGTGTACGAGCGGGACGACCGGCTCGGTGGCCTGCTGCGGTACGGCATCCCCGAGTTCAAGATGGAGAAGAAGGTCCTCGACCGGCGGCTGTCGCAGCTTCGCCGTGAGGGCACCAAGTTCGTGACCGGCTGCGAGGTCGGCGTCGACATCACGGTCGAGCAGTTGCGCGCGGAGTTCGACGCCGTCGTGCTGGCCGTGGGTGCTCTGCGCGGCCGTGACGACAAGACGACGCCGGGTCGTGAGCTCGCCGGTGTGCACCTCGCGATGGACCACCTGGTGCCCGCGAACCGCGCTGTCGAGGGCGACGGCCCGTCCCCGATCTCGGCCGAGGGCAAGCACGTCATCGTCATCGGCGGTGGCGACACGGGCGCCGACTGCTACGGCACCGCGACCCGCCAGGGCGCGCTGTCCGTGACGCAGCTCGACCAGTACCCGATGCCGCCGAACGTGCGCGACGACGACCGCTCGCCGTGGCCCGTGTGGCCGCACATCCTGCGCACCTACCCGGCGCACGAGGAGGCCGGCGAGCGCCGCTTCACCGTGGCGGTTCGGCGCTTCGTGGGTGACGACGACGGCCACGTGCGTTTCATCGAACTGCAGCAGGTGCGTGTCGAGAAGGACTCGTCCGGCCGCCGCTCGGTCGTGCCGCTGTCCGACGAGATCGAGGTCCTGCCCGCGGACATGGTGCTGCTGGCGATCGGCTTCGAGGGCGTCGAGCACATGCGGCTCCTGGACGACCTGGGCATCTCGCTGACCACGCGCGGCACGATCTCGTGCGGCTCCGACTGGCAGACTTCGGCGCCCGGTGTGTTCGTGTGCGGCGACGCGCACCGCGGTGCTTCCCTGGTGGTGTGGGCGATCGCGGAGGGCCGGTCCGTGGCCAACGCGGTGGACAGCTTCCTCACCGGGTCCTCGAACCTGCCCTCGCCCGTCATCCCGAACCAGCTTCCGCTCGCTGTGGTCTGACAACGGCGTCAGATCAGCGGAGAGCAGCATGACGCCCCGGCCGACAACGACGTCGACCGGGGCGTTCGCCTGTCGGTAGCTTGGTCGGCGTGGAGAGTCCCTCGGCTTGGCCGTACCAGCCCGTCGACAACGGGTTCAGGACCGTCGGGTGGGAGTGGATCGGCGGTGAGGTGCGCGAGCGGTACGTCACGGGTCCGCTGGCCGCGGCCGGCTTCGGGTACCTGGCGGAGATCATCGACAGCGTTCTGACGAGCGGAGTGCGGGATCGGCTGTGGGTGAGCACGGCCATGCACGACCTCACGATCGTGCCAGCGAACGCTGACGAGTGGGAGTCGATCTTCGTGGTCTCGCCGGCGAACTATCCGTTGCTGCGCGGCCACATGGGGCTCGCCTTCTGGAGCGAACGCCGTCGCCTGGAGTACCGGCAGTACCTGGTCGAGGACGCCGTCGACGCGTTCTGGGAGATGGTCGAGGAGAAGTTCGGCATCAGGCGTTAGGCGTGCACGAGTCCCAGCCGACACGCTTGCACACCGCCCGCACCGGCTCGTACAGCGAGTCCTCCACCTTCGCGTACCCCCAAGCCGTGGCATCTCCGACCGGGCACTCGCCCTGGCAGAACCCGTTGGCGCGCAGGTAGTCCGCCGTCGCCTTGGTCTGCAGGGCGGCGACGATCCGCTGCCGCAGCGGTTCCGGCAGGTCGTCCGCCACGGCGAGCGGCGCGCCGGGGATCGGCCCGGACGTCCAGATCTTGGTGAGCTGGCCCGGCTGGATCTGGCCGCGTTCGACGAGATGCCGGTCGACCATCTCGTCGAACGCGAAACCCGCGTCGCACTGGCGGTTGGCGACGGCGAGCACGGTGGCCTCGTGGCCGCTGGTGAACACGGGGACGGTGTCGTGCAACGGATCCAGGCCGATCTCCCGCAGCGCCGCGCTCGGGTAGAGGTAGCCGGAGGTCGACACGCGGTCGGCGTAGCAGACCTTGCGGCCGCGGAGGTCAGCCAGCGACGAGATGCCCGACTCGGCGTGGGTGAAGCCGAAGCCGCGGTAGGACGGTGCCGCGCCCTTTTCCTTCACCTGCGCGGAAACCGGGGTGATGCGGGCGCCTCGTTCGCGGGCGACGACGTAGGACTGCGGGCCGAACGCGCCGATGTCGATCGAGCCGTCGCGCATGCCGTCGATCAGAGCGTCGTAGGTGGTGGGTTCCTGCACGCGGATTTCCACGCCGGTTTCGTGGCGCAGCATGTTGATGATCGGCAGGAACGTCTGCTGGGTCGTGATCGAGCTGGCGGTCGGGATGCCGCTGAAGACCAGGGTTTCCGGCGTGGGCCGCGCCTCAAGAGCAGGCGCGGAGCAGGCGGCGAGGAGCATCAACAACATCAGGCGTTTCATCGCTGGTTCTCCTGGCGGGCGCAGGTGTCGCGGTAGGCGAGGGCCGGGAGGTACTGCTGCCACTCGAACGGGCTCAGACCACCGCCGGCGACCGAGCAGGCGCGGGCCACGGCGTCGTCCAGCAGCGCCATGTCCCACAGGATCGTGGTGCCGTCGGAGCTCGCGGTGGCGAGCACGGTGCCGTTGGGGGCGAAAGCGGCGGAGTTCACGGCCATGCGGTGGCCGTCGAGCTGACGGCCCACCTGGCGGGGCTGGTTCGGGTCGGTGATGTCCCAGACGAAGGTGCTGCCGGTGGACGTGCCCGCGACCAGCTTCGTGCCGTCCGGGCTGAACGCCAGGGCGGTCACCTGTTTGTTCTGGCCCAGTGGCTGGCCGATCGGGAGCGGGTGGTCCGGGTCGGCGATGTTCCACAGGATCGTGGTGCCGTCGGTGCTGCCCGCGGCGAGCACCTTGCCGTCGAAGGAGAACGCGGCCGCGCTCACGCTGTTGTTGTGCCCGGTCAGCGGTTTGCCGATCGGCGTGCCTGACGGCACGTTCCAGAGCACGACCGTGTTGTCGCCGCCCGCCGTCGCGTCCACGTCGCCGTGCGAGGCCAACGAGTACAACCGCGAGGCGCCGGTTCCTTCGCTGATCTTGCGCGGCTGCAGCGGATAGCCGACGTCCCAGTGGATCTGCCGGTTGTCGGAGCCGGTGGTGACCAGGGTGTTCGCGTCCTCGAACGCCACGGACTTCACCAGCATGCCGTGCCCGGTCAGCGGCAGGCCGATCGGCCATCTCCCAGACGATCGCCGGGCCGTGCGCGCTGCCGGTCACGAGCCGCTGACCGTCCGGGGAGAACGCCAGCGACGACACCGCACTTCGTTGTCCCACCAGGGGTTCGCCGAGTTGCCGTGGTTGCGAAGGAGAGCTGATGTCCCACAACACCGTGGTCGCGTCGTGGCTTCCGGCGGCCAGCACCGGGGAAGTCGGCGAGAACGCGACCGACGAGACGACGCCGCTGTGGCCGGACAGCCGGGTGTGCGTGCGGTCGGCGAGGCGCCACAAAGTGGTCGTGCCGTCCGACCCACCGGCCACGAGCAGCGTCCCGTCGCCGTTGAACGCCACCGAAGTCACCGCCTTGCGGACGTTGTCGTTCAGCGGCTCATCCGGCACGGGGTGTGCGGGATCGCTGATGTCCCAGACCACCACGGTGCCGTCGTGGCTGGCCGTCGCGATCTTCGAACCGGCGAACGCCACGGACGACACCCCGACACCCTGGCGTTTGAACGGCTCACCGAGCTGTGTCGGCGAGAGTCCCAGTGACCACAACGTCGTGGTGCCGTCCAAGCGGCCGATCGCGAGCAACGTCCTGGTCCGGTCGAACGCCACCGAGCTCACCGGCGCACCGGACGCCAGGCGGTGCCGCGAGCCGTTCCCGATGCCCCACAACAACACCGAGCCGTCCGAACTCCCGATCGCCGCGAGATCGGTGGCCAGCGCCACCGAGGTGGTCACCGCGCCGGTGGCGGACTCGGCGGCGAGCCGGCGGGGTTTGTCGGTGAGGTCCCACAGGCTCGCCGTGCCGTCCGTGCTGCCGACAACGGCCGTGTGACCGCTCGGGCCGAACGCGACGGCGGACACCATCTCGCCGAACGAGCCGCCATACCGTGTGGTGAGCAAGGTGTTGACCAGCTCCGTGTTCGTGTCGGAGCTCGGTGCCAACTCGTGTGCGGCCATCCCGAGGCGCAAGGCGAGCTGTGGCGACGAGTTGCGCGCGACCTGTGCCTGCGCGACGAGTGCGCGCGCTGTCGCCGTGTCGCGTTCAACGCTCGCGTTGCCCCACTGGATCGCCGCGAGACCCGCTGCGCCGATCGCCGCGACGAGGAACATCGCCAGCCAGCTGACCGTGCGTCGGCGTTCATGACGGCGTTGCCTTTGCAGCGCGAGAATCCGCACACGGCTCGTGTCGAGGTACCTGCGGGCGTCAGGGGAGAGGTCGCCCTCGGCCACCAACGGTGAGATGGCGGCGAACGTGTCCTCGTTGAGCAACAGGTGGTCCGCGCTGTCACCCTCGATCCACTGCGAGGCGTCCAGCTCGACCGACTGGGCCGCGCGCAGGCCGATCTGGCGCTCGTCGATCGCGCTCCGCAACGGCCGCCATTCGGTGAACAACGCCTCGTGCGCCACCCCGATCCAGCGCCCCTGCTTGTCGCCGCTGGCGGTGAGCAGCCGGTGCCGCACGAACACCTCCAGCGCGTCGCGCGCGCCGGCGTCGAGCTGGGCCAGGTTGACGCGCTTGCGAGTCGGCCTGCCGGTGAGGTCGAGCGCGGCCAAGCCCGCGAGCCGGGCCAGCAGTTCGTCCCTGCTCAGGCCGGTTTCCGAGACCGCGCTCTCGAGCACGTCGTCCGCGTGCCCGGCGAGCGCGCCGTGCACGCCGCCGAGGTTCTCGTACCGCTCGCTGGACAACGTGCCACCACGCGGCACGTTCATCGCCAGGTGCTGCAACGTGAACGCCAGCAACGGCAACGCCTCACCGCTCGCGGTGTCCTCGACGAGCTGCGCCACGAGCTCCGGGTGGACCTTGAGCCCTGCCACCTTCGCCGGACCGGTGATCACGACGTTCAGCACCTCGCGCGCGAGCGGCGCCAGCACGTAGCTGCCGATGTGCACACCACCCAGCTCCGGCAACGTCCGCAGGTCGTCGAGGAACTCCGACCGCAGTGTCGCGATCACCCGGACGCGGTCGCCGAGCCCCTCCCGCAGCAGGTTCGCCACCACCTGCCGGTCCTTCTCACCGGCACGCGTGAAGAGCTCCTCCGCCTGGTCGATGGTGATCAGCAGCCGGCGGTCCTCGTCCACCAGCTCCTGCGCGACGCCGTGCAGCCCGTCGAGCACGAGCCGGTCCCGCGCCTCCTGCAACGACCAGTCGTGCCCGGCGCGTTCGGCGGTCTTGCGCACCGCACGGGAGAGCGCGTCCAACGGGTCGCTGCCCGGCAGCCACGGCGGCATGACGAGCCACCGCGGGTCGTCCGCCAGCTGAGCCAGCAGACCGGCCCTGACCAGTGACGACTTGCCGCACCCCGACGGCCCGACGACGGTGAGGACGCCGGGGCCGCGGCGCACCTTGCGGGCCAGCGCGCGGGTTTCCTGGTCGCGGCCGAAGAACACGGCGCTCAGGGACGTCGTGAACGCGTCCAGGCCGGGGAACGGTTCCTGGTCCTTCGCGAGCTTGCGGCCGCCGGCGTCGAACTGCCGCAATGCCTTCTCCAGGTGCTCGCGGGCGGTGGCGGGCGGGATGTGGTTGAGGTGCCCGATCAACGGGTGGATGACGCCGCCGGTCTGCACGGGGAGCAGCAGGCAGCCCAGCGCGTCGGCGATGGCCACCTCGGCCGTGCACCAGCTCGACGCGACCGAGGCCTGGCTGACGACGCAGACCACCGCGTCCGCCTTCCGCAGCTCGGCGTGCAAACGTTCTCGCCAGGCCTCGCCGACCTGGATTCCGTCGTCGGGATGAACTTCCAGGAAGGTCTCGTGGTCGTGGTCGAGCCAGTCGCGTATCTGTGTCGCGATCGCCACATCCGGCGTCGCGTGGCTGATGAAAACTCGCGCCACGTCGGCCTCCTTTGGCATTCGGTCACCGATTGTGCGGAGCACGCAGGGGACGGGTACCGGTTGTCCACTTGTTGGCACATCTCCAACGCGCGACGGTCACTCGCTGCATACGTACTTCTCCGTGAAATCGGAATCTCTTTCGGGTGAATCTCGCGCTGGATACGGGCGAACCGAGTTCCGCATATCGCGAAGGTTGTCCAGTTCGGGCGAAACTGGTAGTCGTAGATCAACTCGGTTGGGGGGTGAGCATGCGCAGCGTTCTGCTGGCTGTCGTGATCGCCCTGTGCGCCGTGCTGGCCCCGGCCGTCACTCCCGTGTCGATCGGCGCGCCGCCGCCGAAGTCGAAGACCTCCGTGCCCAAGGAGGAAGCACCCCGCGAGGAGCGCGAGACGACCCGGCTGCGCGGGCTCGTGACGTCTGTCGAGCGGGTGTCCACGATGGCGAAGCCGTCGTTCGTGACGGTGTTCGAACCACCCGCCGAGCCGAGTCTCGTGCCGGCCTCTTCCGCCGAACCGATAGCGGTTTGGCGCACACCCCCCGCACTGCAGGTGTTCCGGAACTGATCGAGGTCCCTGCCACCCGATCAAACCGAACACTTCTCCTTAGCAGTGAGGGATTCCCATGGACTTCCATCGCTTTGTTCAGCATGCCCGCGCGCACGCCAAGTCGCGTTCCCGTGCGGCCGGACAACGACTCGCGGCGGGCCAGCAGCCCACCACGATGTTCATCACGTGCGCCGATTCGCGCATCGTGACGGCGCAGATCACCGGCGCCGAACCGGGTTCGCTCTTCGAACTCCGCACGGCGGGCAACGTCATTCCGCCGTACTCGCTTCACGCGCCGTCCAGTGAGATGGCCACGATCGAGTTCGCGGTGCTGCAGCTCGGTGTCAGCGAGATCGTCGTGTGCGGCCACTCGCACTGCGGCGCGGTCGGAGCGCTGCACGGCGGCGGCATCGACCACCTGCCCGCGATGCGCGGGTGGTTGCGCCCCAAGGCTCCGCGCAAGGCGAGCGACCCGGCGATGCGGGCGGAAGGACAGGAGCACGTGCGGGCGCAGGTGCAGATCCTGCTGGAGTACCCGTTCGTCGCTCAGCGCGTGGCGGAGGGGACGTTGCGCGTGCACGGCTGGTTCTACGACATCGAGACCGGTGAGGTCTCCGCCGGCGCCGAGCACGCTTTCCTTCCGCTGTAAGGGTCTTTCGTGATGAAGAGGTATTGGGCCGATCTCGGTGCGTCGGTCGTCGTGTTCCTCGTGGCGCTGCCGCTGTGCGTGGGTGTGGCGGTGGCGAGCGGGGTGCCGGCCGAGCTCGGGATCGTGACCGGGGTGGTCGGCGGCATCGTGGTCGGGCTGCTGCCCGGCAGCACGATGCAGGTGAGCGGGCCGGCTGCCGGGCTGACGGTGCTGGTGGCGGATGCTGTTGGCAAGCACGGGATCCAGGCGCTCGGCGTGATCGTGCTGGGGGCCGGGTTGCTGCAGGTCCTGCTCGGCTTAGCCAGAGGCGGGCGGTGGTTCCGCGCGATCTCGCCGTCCGTGGTGCAGGGGATGCTGGCCGGCATCGGGCTGGTGCTGGTGTTCGGCCAGCTCAAGCACTTGGTGGTGTCGCCGGTCGCGTTGGCGTTCGGCCTGCTCACCGTTGTGATCATGCTGTTGTGGCAACGGACTCCGCTGCGCGTCGTGCCGGGCGTGTTGGCGGGTGTGGTGGTGTGCACCGCGCTGGCGGCGATCTTCGCGTCGCCGGTCGCGCGCATCGAGGTCGGCACGCTCTCGGCTGACGTGCATCTGCCGGACTTCGGGTTGCTGAACGTCGGAGTGATCGGCACCGCGGTGGTGTTCGCGCTCGTGGCGTCGGCCGAGAGCATGTTCAGTGCCGCGGCGGTGGATCGCATGCACAACGGGCCGCGCACGCGCTACAACCGCGAGCTGGTCGCGCAGGGTGCGGGCAACGCGGTCTGCGGGCTGCTCGGGGCGTTGCCGATGACGGCGGTGATCGTGCGCAGCTCGGCCAACGTCCAGGCCGGTGCGCGCACCAGGGCCTCGCGGGTGTTGCACGGCGTGTGGCTGCTGCTGTTCGTGGTGCTGGCGCCGGGGTTGCTGACGTTGATCCCGGTCGCCGTGCTGGCTGCGGTGCTGGTGCACGCCGGGTGGAAGCTGCTCGGCCTCAAGGAGCTGGTCGCGTTGTGGCGCAAGGACAGGGCCGAGAGCGCGGTGCTGGTGCTGACCGCCGGGCTCATCGTGGCCACGGACCTGCTGACCGGCACGGTGGCCGGGTTGCTGGCGGCGGTGATCAAGACGGCGTGGGACGTGTCCCGGCTGTCGGTGGTCGAGACGCCGGAAGGGGTTGCGCTGAAAGGAAACGCGACCTTCCTCAGGCTGCCGAGACTGCTGGACGCGCTGGACCGGGTCGACCGGGAGCACGTCCGGATGGACCTGAGCGGCGTGCGGCACCTCGACCAGGCCTGCGGGCAGGCCATCGACCAGTGGGTCGACGAGTCGCGCCGGGCCGGGCGCACCGTGGAGCTCGTCGGCCGCTAGACGCGCCCCGGCTCCCCGTCGGTGAGCGGCCGGACCAGCGAAAACGAGGTGCCCGCGGCCGTGGGGGTCGCGGCCGCGGGCACCTCTCCATTCAGATGGTCACTAGTGAGACGTGAACTGACCGCGCACGGCTCCACCGGGGAACGGACCGGTGTGCAGGTTCGAGTAGAAGTCCTTCGGCGACTTCTTCAGCGCGTCCAGCGTGGCTTTGTCGGCGGTGGCCGTGCCAGAGACCGCGAAGATGCCCTGCGGGATCGCGGTGCCGAAGAACGTGATCTTCACCGGGCCGTTCTGGCCGGCGACGCCCTGGTGGACGTGGCCGAGCGTCGGCGCGTCGATGTTCACCCACGCCAGCGAGAAGTCGACGCCGTTGCCCGAGGGCTGCACGAACGTGACGGCCTGGCCGTCCGGGTCGCCGACCTTCGGGCCGTTCTGCACCGGCACCTCGTTGCGGCCGTTGGAGAACGCGCGGACCTTGCCGCCCTTGATGATGTCGAGCGGGTTCACGTTCTTGCCGAGCGGCTTGAGCTGCGCGCGGACGGCGCCGCCGGGCTTCTCGGTGCTGTGCAGGTTCACGTAGAAGCCCGCCGGGTTCTTGCGGATGTCGTCAGCGAGCTTCGGGTCGATCACGGTCTGGCCGGCCGCCGCGGACAACGTCTCCGGCATCGGCGTGCTGAACAGGCTGACCTTCACCGGGCCGTTCTGGCCGGCGTTGCCCTGGTGGATGTGGCCGAGCGTGAGCTGCGAGGTCTTCTTCCACTCGACCGCGAACGTCACGCGGTCACCGCGCACCTCGACCAGCGCCTTCGCCGAGGCGTCCTCGTCACCAACGGCCGGACCACCGGCCGTCGGAACCTCCTGCTTGCCGTCCAGGTCGGCCGAGAAGAACATCGGCTTGCCCTTGACCGGCGCGGGAGCGGGCTGGGTGGGGTTCGGCGCCGGGTTGGTCGGCGCCGGGTTGTGGCCGCCGTGCTCGCCGTGCTCACCACCAGCGGCTTTGGTCGCCGTCGGGTTGGCAGCTGAGCCGCCGGCGTCGATGTTCAGCGTCGGCCCGTCGGCGGTGAAGTTCTGGAAGACCGAGCCGCCGTTCTTCACGACCACGCGGACCTCGATCGGCCCCTTGTTCGGCTTCACGGTGAAGGTGCGCGACTCGCCCTTCTTGGCGCCGTCGAGGCAGCGTCCTTCCAGCACGTCGGCGGCGCAGAAGGTGGCCTCGTACCCGGCCTGGTTCGTGATCTTCACGGTCACGGCGTCCTGCGCGGCGGACGCCGGAGTCACCACGGCCAACCCGAGCGCGGCGCCCATCAGGCATGCGGCAGCGACAGTTTTGTTGCGGGACATGGGATGTACTCCAAGGCTCCTCAGTGGGAGTCGGGGGGTCTGGCGGACCCGACATGACCAACACGGACGCCGGTCAGATTCGGTTCAACAAGTTCGTTAGTGAACCGAACGACGTCTCGATACGTGTAGACGGCGGGAACAGGAACGACCACTTTGGAGAAGAACATGCGTGCACGTATGGGAATTCTGTTGCTGCCCGCCCTGCTCGCGGGCCTCGCTGCCTGCGGAAACGAGGCGCCGCAACAGGTTGCCCAGCAGGAAGCCCCTGCCAAGGTCGAGGTGAAGATCGCGCAGTCCGACCTGGGACCGATCCTGGTCGACCAAACGGGACGGACGCTCTACGCATTCACCAAAGATGAAAACAAGTCCAGCGCGTGCGACGCCGACTGCATCGCCGTGTGGCCCGCGCTCACCGCGCAGTCCAAAGTGGATGCCAAGGACGGCGCGGACACGAACCTCGTCTCCCGCGTCGACGAGAGCTCGCAGGCCGTTTACGGAAAGTGGCCGCTCTACTACTACGTGGGAGACCAGGTCGCCGGTGACCTGAACGGCCAGGGCGTCGACGACGAGTGGTTCGCGATCGCGCCCGACGGCAAACTCGTCAAGAAGAGCTGATGAACGTTGGGCCGTTCGGGTGTATCCGGCTAACGGCGCTGTGGGATGAGTCGACCCTGCAGGTGAACCAACAGGGGGCGACACATGACCAGCGCAGGTTTTGACGCGAAGTTCCTCGGCACCGCCGCGGGACTCCCGACGCTGACCGAGACGGGCGCCGACGACGCGGTCGAGCTGAACGGCTCGACCACGATCGACTACACGCACTTCTCGCTCGCGCTCAGCAAGTCGCGCAAGTTCGCGATCTGGGTCGCGTGGAACATCGACGGCGGCGAGCTGAAGGCGTTGAGCCGCAGCAACATCCCGTTCATCAAGGACCCCAGGGTGCCGGCCGAGTTCCAGGCGGGCGACGAGCTCTACCGCGACAACAGGCTCGACCGCGGGCACCTCGCGCGCCGGGCGGACCTGTGCTGGGGCCCGAAGGCGGAGGCGCAGAGGGCGAACAAGGACTCGTTCTTCTTCACGAACATCACGCCGCAGATGGACGACTTCAACCAGAGCACCAAGGAAGGGCTCTGGGGCAGGCTGGAAGACGCGGTGCTCGCGGACGTCGACGTCGACAACCTCAAGGTCAGCGTCTACGGCGGGCCGGTCTTCAACGTCGACGACCGGGTGTTCCGCGGCGTGCCGATCCCGCGTGAGTTCTACAAGGCGATCGCGTTCGTGGTCGACGGCGAGCTGCACTGCAGCGCGTTCCTGCTCACGCAGAACCTGGTGCTGGCCGAGGCGCTCGACCTGGACGAGTTCCGCACGTTCCAGGTGTCGGTGGCCGAGCTGGAGAAGCGCGTGAACTTCACCTTCCCGGCCGAGCTGCACACCGCCGACACGGCTGCCGTCCAGCTGCTCGACGAGTCCGAGCGCAAGCCGCTGGACAGCCTCGCCGACATCAAGTGGTGATGCGCACGCCTGGTAGCTCCTGACGCAGTTCTTCCAGCCGGGCCGACGACTCCGGCTGGTGCACGACGAGATGTCGCAACGCCGGCAGCACACGCAGGTCGCCCGCCGCCGGCACGCCGAACACCTCGAGCACGGAGATGGTCGGCCACCGCTGCAGCCCCGCCAGCGAGTAGGGCGGGCGGTGGTCGATCGCCAGCTCGCGCAACGCGGGCAACGCCGGCAGCGCGGCCAGCCCGTCGTCGGTCGCCGAGTCGCGGATCTGCAGCCGCCGCAGCGAGCCACCTTCAAGCGACTCCAGCTCGACCCGGCTGAAGTGCAGGTGCAGCTCGTCCAGGTCCTTCACCGGCGCCAGGTCGATCCGGCCGAGCGGACGGCACCGGCTCAGGTGCAGTTCCTTCAACGACTGCGACAGGGCCAGCGGCGAAAGCTCGCGCATGACCTCGTTCTGCCACAGCTCCAGCCGGTGCAACGCCGGCATCGCACCCAGCGGGTCGAGCGGGTTGATGTTGCCGATGCACCGCACGTACCGCAGCTTCTGCAGGTGCATGATGAACTGGATCCGGTGCCAGCCCCGCACGTCGACCCGCCGATCGCCGAAATCCACTTTGGACAGCACGGTCCTGGCGTAGTTCTCCGCGTCCGGCGTGTTGCGCCACGCCCGCAGCAGCTCGTCGATCACCATCGCGTGATCCACCGCCACGAACTCCGCGATCCGCTCCCACGCACCCTCGCCGCCGATGTTGGCGAGCGTTCGCACGATGTACGCGGCCTCCTCGGTGGCCTCGGGGCCGGGCAGGAGATCCACCACGAACGACCCGGCCTCGGACAACGCGTCGGCGTGCGCGAAGCTCTTCGGGGGGATCAGCGAGGCGGCCGCGGACGTCACCTGCGCCCGCGCGGTCTCCGGTTCGATCACGTCGGCTTGTTCCAGACACGCCAACGCGAGCAACCGCAGTTTGTCCCGGCCGCGCTCGTCCTTGCGCGTGTCGTCGTTGCCCGCCAGCAGGTCCATCAGCACGCGGGCCCGTTCGCGCGGCCGGGCGTGCGCGACGGCCATCACCACGACGTCGTGCCACTCGTCGAGATGTGCCCGGTCCACCAGCAGGTTCAGGTCACCGGCGTCGACGACCTCCTTGGCCGCCAGGTAGTCCCGGAACGTCCGGTGCACGAACTGCACGCGTTCCGACGAGACCTCGCGCAGCAGCCCGGCCCGTTCGAGCAACCGCTGCATCGCCTCGTGCGGGTCGATCTCGTGCGACCGCAGCCCGCGCATCGCGTTCCCGAGCCGGTGCACGGCCTCCTCGCGCGGCACCATCAGCTCCCGGTTGCGCACCAACGAGTACGCGAACCGTTGCAGCAGAACGAGCTGTTCCTCCTTGGAGAACGACGGCAGCGCCAGCCCGCGGTCCTCGTCCCACCGCACCAGCAGCAGGTCCAGCGCGGCTTCGTACAACGACCGCCGATCGCGCGGCAGGTGCATGTTCCGGTCCTGGTGCAACGCGCACAGCAGCCCGGCGAGCAACGGGCTCGACGCCAGCCGCCGCAGATCAGGCCGCCTGGCCAGGGTGGAGATCAGCCGGGTCTCGCACTCGATCAGCCACACCCGCGCGTCCCGGGTCAGGCCGGGCTCGTCGCGGGCGGCGGTGTGCCAGGTTTCCACGAAGTCCCGAACACCCTTGTCGCTCAACGGCAACAGGTCGAACGCCGCGAAGTCGCACTCCTCCAGCCAGTCCTCGGGAACGGCCGCCGGGCGGGTGGTGATCGCGTACCTGGCCTCCGGATACGCCTTCACCAGATTGCAGAGCCACTGGCGCGCCTCCTCCCGCCGCTCGGACACCAGCTCGTCCACGCCGTCGACGAGCACCAGCGCGCGGCCTTCCCTGAGCTGCGCGGTCACCCACCCGGCCGGCTTCTCCTCCTCGATCATCGAGGCGGTCGACGAGATGAACTCCTCCGGTTTCGGGAGCGTCGTGCACTGCCGCAACGGCACGAAGAACGGCACCAGCCCGAGCCACTCGTTTCCCGAGGTCCGCGTCTCGCCCAGCGCGTTCATCGCGAGCCAGCGCAGGAACGTCGTCTTGCCCGCGCCCGCACCACCCCTGATCAGCACGCGAGGGGTGTCCGCCAGCGCCGCCGCCACCGGCAGTCCCGCCCCGGTCAGCTCGTCGGTGTCGCCGACCCGGGCCACCGCCAGCGACACGTACGAGGTGTCGAACGAATGCCTGCGCGGCGCCCGTCCGCGCGACACCCCGAACAGCTCCAGCCCGCCCAGCGAGTGCGCGACCTGGTCGGCGTAGCGGTCCTCGAAGTCCCGATGCGACGCCGTCAACGCCAGTTTTTGCTGGTCGGCGAGTCGTGCCACGGCGTCGGCGGTCGCCCGGCCGATCCGGAACATCTCCACCGCGAGCCGCCGGGCGTACTCCGGCTGCGACCACACCAGCTCGACGACCGCGACACACACGCGCAGCAGCAACGCGTCGTAGACAGCCGTCGCGTGGTCGGACAGTCCCGCCGAACGCCGGATCTTCTCCGACTTGGAGAACACGTGGTTCCGCAACGACTCGGGCGTCAGCATCACCCGCAACGCCTCGTCGTCGCGCAACGGCAGCGACGCCTCGATGGACTCGCGGACCGCGTCGACAGCGGCCTGCCACTCGTGCTGCTCGACGGTGCTCAGCTCACCGCGCGCGAGCTCCGCGCTGACCCGCTCGACCAGCGGTCCCGGCCTGGTCAGCTCGCGTTGACGTTTCTTGTCCCTGGAGCCTTTGTGCACGACGTCGAAGAGACCGACCAGAACGCGCTCCAGCACGGTCTCCAGCACCATCAGCAGTCCGGCGGAAAACGGATCGGCCACACTTCCAGTATCAGCACGTGATCAGCTGGTCCGGCGAGACTTCACCTGCTGTTCATACGGGCACGGCGACCTTGCGGACGTGACCGATCGCGAACTCGCGCGTCGACCCGTCCTCGCAGTCCGCCGTCAGCACGCCTTCCAGGTGCTTGGCCGGCGTGATCACGTGCGTCTCCAGCTGCCGCGGCCCGCTCGCGTACCTGATCTCGACCGGGCTGCCGTCCACCAGCGCCGCCGCGAGGATCAGCACCTCCTCGTCGCGCAGGACGACGTTCTGGTCGCGCAGCATCCGCGCCGCGCTGGCCCGCGGCGTGCCCCGCCCGACGGCCGGCCGTTCCTGCTCGACCAGCCTGATCGCGAGCTGCGCCAGCTCCAGCTCGTCCAGCTCGGTGCGCCACCACCGGTCCGGCCTGCGTTCGCCACGAGCCGGTGCCCGGCGTCGCCCGACATGCTCCACAATGGACTGATCACCCGCGTCGAGCCCGGTCGGCGCGTATCCCGCCCTGCGCAACGCCGCCAGCGTCTCCGCCATCGGTTGCGCCGACGCCAGCACGGTCGGCGCCAGGAACCGCAGCTTGAGCGAACCCAGCCGCTTCGACTTCGCGATCTCCTGCAGCAGCATCGGATCCTCGGCCCGCACACAGCTCGCCACGTCCGTCACCGTCAGCTGCCCGTGCCGCCGCGCCACGTCCCGCACCTGGTACTCGATCACCTGCGGCAGCGGTGCGTCCGACACCGCCGCGAGCTTCGTCAGCACGTCCTCGGCAGTGAACCCGCTGTCCAACGCGCGCCGCACCGACCCGGCGGACAGGCGCCACACCCGAGCGGCGTCGTTGTCCTCCAGATCTGCCACCAGGTTCAGCGTCGCGGACAACTCCGGTGACGGCAGCCCGTTCACCACCGCGGTCATGTCCGTCTGGAACGCGGCCTTCTCGGCAGCGGGAGGCATCAGCTCGGCAGCCGCGGCGTCGATGTCACCGTTGTTCAGGACGGCGGTACCCAACGTCGTCAGCGCGCCGCCCGCGATCAACCCGAGCGACTCCATCTCGCTCATCACCGCCGCTGTCGCGCGCGGGTCCTGCACCGCCGGCCGTTCCCACACCAGGTCGGCGACCAGCTCGTCGAGGTCGGTGTAGGCCTCCTCCGCCGAGAACCGCTCCAGCGCGGTGCGCCGCAGAGCCAGCCCGGCTGCCCCGGTGTAGTCGCGCAACGCCGCCCGCGCCTGGTCCGGTTCCGGCCGCCAGTCCATCCGCTGCCACGCCTTGACCAGCGCCGCGAGCCGCTCGCCGGGAGCAGAACCGAGCCAGGAGTCCGCGTGCTCGGTCGGCAGCAGCCGCGCGCGTTCGATGCCGATCAGCTGCGTCTCGACCGCGAGCTCCAGCCACAGCCGCAGCACGCCGTCCGCGACCCGCAACGCCCGCGCGGCCCGCCGGATCTCGACCGTCGCGACGCCACCGGTGTAGCGGGCGTCGAAGCTGTCCCGTTCGCAGTGGGCCAGCAGGCGTGCCACGCCGTCCACCGTGGACATCGCGGCGACCACCGGAGACACCCCGGACGCCTTGCGCCGCACCGGCTTCTTCGGTCGCAACGTGAGCTGGCCGGGTTGCGCGCCGGTCGTCCGCACCGAGTTCACCGCGATGAGCCTGGCCCCGTCCGGCCACGCCAGCGCGCGTTCCTCGAGCTGCCGGAAGGCCCGTTCGAAGTCATCGAGTGAGCACCGCAGATCGGCGCACACGGTGTCGACCGTGCCGGCGTTGCCCTGCGCCACGATCGCGCCGAGCACGTCCACCGCGCCCTGGTCCAGCGTGTCCTCGGCCAGGTGCACCGAATCGGAGTCGGTGAGCTGCGTCGCCAGGTCCTTCAGCGTGCGGATGAAGCGATCCGCGACGTCGCGGCGGTGCACGAGTACGACCGCCACCTCGTCCGGCTCGAGCGTGTGCAGCCAGGTCGCGAGCGCGTTGATACGGCGGGCCATTCACCTGATTATGGCCTTGATCATGTGTGCTCAAACGAATTTCACGCGCTTGGGCGATGAAACTAGGCTGACTCGGTGACGTTCACCGGCTTTGGCGAGTACGCCATCGACTTCTACGACGGTCTTGAGCTCGACAACTCGAAGGCCTACTGGGACGACAACAAGGAGACGTACCTGCGGGACGTGAAAGCGCCGATGGAGGCGTTGCTCGCGGACCTGGAGAAGGAGTTCGGCGAGGGCAAGGTGTTCCGGCCGTACCGGGACGTGCGGTTCTCCAAGGACAAGACGCCGTACAAGACCCATTGCGGTGGCGTCATCGAAAAGGGCCGCGGCGGCGGTGCGTACTACACGCAGATCAGCTCCGAGGGCCTCGCGACCGGTGGCGGCTCGTACCACATGGCCCCGGACCAGCTGGCTCGTTACCGCGCCTCGGTGGACGCGCACGGCCTGCTGCTGCGCAAGATCATCGACAAGCTGCTCAAGCAGGGCTGGTCGCTGCACGGTGACGTGATGAAGTCGAAGCCGCGCGGGATCGACGACGACCACCCGCACCTCGACCTGCTCAAGCACAGGTCGATCTGGGTGCGGAAGGTCTGGGAGCCGGACGACGTGCTGCACGAGCCGGGGTGCCTCGACCGGGTGCGCAAGTCGTGGCGTCAGCTCAAGGACTTCAACGCGTGGTGCGAGGACCATGTCGGCGTGAGCGAATCGCCGCGGCGATAGCCCAGCCGAGCGCGATGCCGAAGACGTCCACCAGGGCGTCGAGCACGTCTCCACTGCGGTGAAGTGGCGTGATGAGGTACTGGAGGACCTCGCTCACCCCCGCGTAGACCACCAGGATCGGCAGAATGCGAGGAAGTTTCGCATATAGGCCGGTGTACGCGAGCAGGGCGAACAGCAGCGTGTGCACCACCTTGTCCGTGCCGGGTGGCGAGCTCGGCACACCTGACTCCGGGGTGAACAACACGACGACGCTGAGCAACGCCGCGATCACGAACGGGAGTACTCGACCCATGGTCCGAACATTACCGAGGAGTAGTTCGGGATCGGTCCAGGAACGAGGACTAGTCTCTGCAGACGTGAGTCGACGCGCAAAGATCGTCTGTACGCTCGGTCCCGCCACTGGCACGCCGGACAAGGTCCGCGACCTGGTAGCGGCCGGTATGGACGTGGCCAGGATGAACTTCAGCCACGGCAGCCATGCCGACCACAAGCAGGTCTACGACATGGTCCGGGCGGCAGCCGACGAGTCGGGCCGCGCCGTGGGCATTCTCGCCGACCTCCAGGGCCCCAAGATCCGCCTCGGCCGGTTCGCCGCGGGTCCGGTCGACTGGAACAACGGCGACGTGGTCCGCATCACCGTCGAGGACGTCGAAGGCACGCACGACCGCGTGTCCACGACGTACAAGGAGCTCGCGAAGGACGCCAAGGTCGGCGACCGCCTGCTCGTGGACGACGGCAAGGTCGGCCTCGTAGTGGTCGACGTCGAAGGTTCCGACGTCGTGTGCGAGGTCACCGAGGGCGGACCCGTCAGCAACAACAAGGGCCTTTCGCTGCCCGGCATGGACGTCTCCGTGCCCGCGCTGTCCGAGAAGGACATCGAGGACCTCGAGTTCGCGCTCTCGCTGGGCGTGGACTTCATCGCGCTGTCGTTCGTGCGCTCCCCGGCGGACATCGACCTGGTCCACCAGATCATGGACCGTTCGGGCAGCAAGCGTCTCCCGGTGATCGCGAAGATCGAGAAGCCGGAGGCGGTGGACAACCTCGAAGCGATCGTCCTCGCGTTCGACGGCGTCATGGTCGCCCGCGGTGACCTGGGCGTCGAGCTGCCGCTGGAGCACGTGCCGCTGGTGCAGAAGCGCGCGATCCAGATCGCCCGCGAGAACGCCAAGCCGGTCATCGTCGCGACCCAGATGCTCGACTCGATGATCACCAACTCCCGCCCGACCCGCGCCGAGACGTCCGACGTCGCGAACGCGGTGCTGGACGGCGCGGACGCCCTGATGCTGTCCGGCGAGACCTCGGTCGGCCGCTACGCCATCGAGTCCGTGCAGACCATGGGCCGCATCATCGAGGCCGTCGAGACCGAGTCGGTCGTCGTGCCGCCGCTGACCCACGTCCCGCGCACCAAGCGCGGCGTGATCTCCTACGCGGCCCGCGACATCGGCGAGCGCCTGAACGCCAAGGCTCTCGTGGCCTTCACCCAGTCCGGTGACACCGTGCGCCGGCTGGCCCGCCTGCACACGCACCTGCCGCTGCTGGCCTTCACGCCGGAGCCCTCGGTGCGCTCGCAGCTCGCGCTGACGTGGGGCACCGAGACGTTCCTGGTGCCGCGGGTGGAGTCCACCGACGAGATGGTCCGCCAGGTCGACACGTCCATGATCGAGATCGGCCGTTACTCGGCTGGTGACCTCATGGTGGTCGTCGCCGGATCGCCTCCTGGCACCATCGGGTCGACGAACCTCATCCGGGTGCACCGGCTGGGGGAGGAAGACCACGCGTAGTGGCTGGCCTCTCAGCCTGATGCGTCGTTGAAGCCGGCCTCGCCCCCTCATACTGGTTGAGGGCGCGGGGCCGTTGCCGTGCCCGACGACGATCGCGCCCATAGGGAGAGTTCTGCCGTGACTGAGGCCGCCCGTGCCGCTGCTTCCTCGCCATCGGGGTTGAGCGGCCAATCCGCAGTGGACGACCTGGTCGCGTTGCTCGACCTGGAACGCATCGAGGAGAACATCTTCCGAGGCGTGTCGCCCGCCGAGTCGCCGGTGCGCGTCTTCGGCGGACAGGTGGCGGGCCAGGCCCTGGTCGCCGCCGGCCGCACGGTCCCGGTCGAACGCCGTGTGCACTCGCTGCACTCGTACTTCATCCGGCCCGGCGACCCGCGCGTGCCGATCGTGTACGAAGTGGACCGCATTCGCGACGGCCGTTCGTTCACGACCCGGCGCGTGGTCGCGGTGCAGCACGGCAAGGCGATCTTCGCTCTTTCGGCTTCGTTCCAGCTGGAGGAGCAGGGGGTCGACCACTCCTCGGAGATGCCTTCGGTGCCCGCGCCCGAGTCGCTGCCGACGTGGGCCGAGCAGGCCGAGGGTTACCTGCTGCACTCGTCGAAGTTCCCGCGGCCGATCGACGTCCGGTACGTGACCGAGCCGCCGTGGGAGTCGCGTGAGGACGGTCCCGGCGAGGCCGCTTCCCGTGTGTGGATGAAGGCGGACGGCAAACTCCCGGACGACCCGATGCTGCACATCTGCGTGATGACCTACGCCTCGGACATGACGTTGCTGGACGGGGTTTTGGCCAAGCACGGCGTTTATTGGGGCCTGGACAAGGTTCTGGGCGCCTCTCTGGACCACGCGATGTGGTTCCACCGCCCGTTCCGCGCTGACGAGTGGCTGCTGTACGACACCTCTTCGCCTTCCGCCTCGGGCAACCGGGGGCTGGCGACCGGGCGGTTCTTCTCGCAGGACGGTCAGCTGGTGGCGACCGTGGTGCAGGAGGGGCTGATCCGGGTGCTGAATGACCGGTGAGGTCTGGCGGTTGCACCGCTCCGGCGTGGAGATCGCCCGGCTCGTGGTGACCGGCGGGGACTTCCCGTGGCTGCACGCTCAGGTCGAGACGCTGGCCGGGTTCGAGGAGTTCCGGCCGGTGTTCCTGGAGTTGGAGCAGGCGCTCGATGCCGAGGAGTACTCGCGAGCCGATGAGCTTGACGGTCGGGTTCGGGAGCTGTTCACGATGACGTTCCCGGACGGGGAGCCGGTGGCGGAGTTCCTGTTGCGCATCTACGCGGACGGGACGGCCGGGTGGCGCTGGCACGACGAGCCGTTCGACTGAGGCTCGAACACTGTTCGAGTGGTCAAGGCCGGGGTGGGACCAGCTCACGCCTTGCGTCGCCGGTGAGTCGGCCGCAGGTTCGCCGGCGGCGTCAAAGCGCGGGTCTCCACCCGCTCCAGCACCACCGAACTGGTCAAGTTCCGCACCTCCGTCCGCGACGCGATCTTGTCCATCAGAAACGCCTGCAGATGCGTCGAATCCGCCACCGCGATGTGAATCAGAAAGTCAGCCTGCCCCGAGACGTGGAACACCGCCCGAGTCTCAGCCTGAGCCATCACGAACGCCCGGAAAGCCGCCACCACCGGCCGCGTGTGGGGCCGCACGTTCACCGCCACCACTGCCTCCAGGGGCAGCCCGGTCGTGGCCGGGTCGACGACCGCGTGGCACCCCGTGATCACGCCGAGGTCGCGCAGCCGGCGCACCCGTTGCAGGCAGGAGGAAGGCGCCAGTCCGACGATCTCCGCCAGCGCGCGGTTCGGCAGGGTCGCGTCGTTCTGCAACTCCTCCAGGATGTGCCAGTCGACCGAATCCAGTTCGGCTTGTTCGCGCATAAGCGAACATCGTACTGACCAGCTGGAATGGCGCAGAACAACGCACAACGATCACGGCATGCACATCGCGTGGACGTCGTTCCTGGTTGCCCTGCTGATCATCATGATCGTGCCGGGGCCGGACTTCGTGCTGATCATGGGGAACGCGGTGCGCAGCCTCAAGAAGGGCACGGAAGCGGCACTGGGAGTGATCACCGGGCTGCTGGTCCACGCCACGCTCGCCACGATCGGACTGTCCGCCCTCGTGGCCGCGGTGCCCACGGCGCTGCTCGTGGTCAAGGTGATCGGCGCGCTGTACCTGGCCTACATCGGGTTCATGACCCTGAGGACCTCTAAAGCAACCCAGCACCAGGAAGACAAAGGCAACGTGTTCCTGCGCGGCCTGTTGTGCGACCTGTTGAACCCCAAGGTGATGCTGACGTTCCTGAGCCTCATCCCGCAGGCGATGGACCCGAACAGCGCGCCACTGCCCCAAGCCGCGCTGCTGAGCGCGGTCACGGTGGCGACCTTCGCGCTGTTCTGGGTCATCGTGGTGCCCTGTGCGCGTCAGCTGGGCACCGTCCTGAGCAAGCCCAGGATCCGGGCCGCGTTCGAGCGGGTCTGTGGTACCGCTCTCATCGGGATGGCCGCGTCAGTCCTGGCTGCCTGAGTCCCACGACACGGACAGCTCGTCCCGGCTCCCGAACCGGACCAGGTGCCGCTCCACGACGTCCTGCAGGCGCGCGACGTCCTCGGCGGAAGAGCCCACCACTCGCATCACCAACGCGGAATCCGAAGCCTCGAACTCCGCCAGACCCGCGGAAAAGCGCACGAAGCCGCGAGTGTCCTCCCAGGACCCCTCGAGGTCCTTGTGCGTGAAGTGTTTCACCAGCTGCGATCCGTACCTGGAGGCACGGTCGGTCGCCGAGCGTCCCACGCTCGTGAATTCCGTCATGCGAGCCAACTTACGCCTAGCCATACGTACCGGCACGTGACGCGGTTCACCTGGCAAAACGGAGTCTGAGAACACCCTGTGACGTCTCGCGTAAATCTGCGGAACACGGCAGGCTGTCGCGTATGACGGAAGGCAAAGCACGTATCGCGGTCACCGGTCTCGCCACCATGGGCAGCAACCTCGCGCGCAACCTCGCGCGCCACGGTTTCAAAGTTGCTGTGCACAACCGGACGCCCGCGAAGATGAAGGCCCTGCTCGACGAGCACGGCCACGAGGGTGACTTCGTCGGCGCCGAGACGCTGCAGGATCTGGTCGACAGCCTGCAGACGCCGCGCCAGATCATCATCATGGTCAAGGCGGGTGGCCCCACCGACGCCGTCATCGACGAGCTCAGTGACATCCTCGAACCCGGCGACATGGTCATCGACGGCGGCAACGCGCACTTCAACGACACGCGCCGCCGTGAGGCCGCGTTGAAGGAGAAGGGGCTGCTGTTCGTCGGCGCCGGCATCTCCGGTGGCGAGGAGGGCGCGCTCAACGGGCCCAGCATCATGCCGGGTGGTCCCGCCGAGTCCTACAAGCACGTCGGGCCCGTCTTCGAGGAGATCGCGGCCAAGGTGGACGGTCAGCCGTGCTGCGTGCACGTCGGGCCGGACGGCGCCGGGCACTTCGTGAAGATGGTGCACAACGGCATCGAGTACGCCGACATGCAGCTGATCGCCGAGGCGTTCGACCTGCTGTCCCGCGTCGGCGGCCAGACCCCCGCCGAGATCAGCGAAGTGTTCACGCAGTGGAACTCCGGCGACCTGGAGTCGTACCTGGTCGAGATCACCGCCGAGGTGCTCAAGCACGTCGACGCGAGCGGAACCCCGCTGGTGCAGGTGATCGAGGACGCCGCAGAGCAGAAGGGCACCGGCCGCTGGACCGTGCAGGAGGCGCTGGAGCTGGGCGTCCCGGTCACCGGTATCGCCGAGGCCGTGTTCGCGCGCTCGCTGTCAGGGCACACCGACCAGCGCAAGGCCGTGCGCGACGCGTTCGGTGCCCGCGAGGTCGTCGCGAAGCCCGACGCCGAACTGGTGGACGACGTGCGCCAGGCGCTCTACGCGTCGAAGGTCGTGGCGTACGCGCAGGGCTTCGACATGATCCGCGAGGCGTCGAAGAACTTCGACTGGAACATCGACCTCGGTGCCATGGCGACGATCTGGCGCGGCGGCTGCATCATCCGCGCGCAGTTCCTCAACCGCATCCGCGAGGCGTACGACACGAACGCGGATCTTGCATCTCTGTTGGTGGACAACTACTTCCGCGACGCGGTGCAGAACGCTGAGGCCGCCTGGCGCAGGGTTGTGGTCCGTGCGGTCGAATCCGGTGTCCCGACTCCTGGCTTCGTGTCCGCTTTGGCCTACTACGACGGTCTTCGGTCCGAACGTCTGCCCGCCGCACTGGTCCAGGGGCAGCGGGACTTCTTCGGGGCACACACGTACAGGCGCACCGACAAGCCCGGTAGCTTCCACACGTTGTGGTCGGGCGACAGGACCGAGGTGGAAGCGTGAAATTTCGTTTACTGGGGGCGGTCGTCGTTGCGACGGCAGGGTTGACCCTGACGTCCAGCGGCGGCGCGGTAGCCGTCGGGAACGAGGCATTGACCCGCGATCTCGACGCGATTCTGGCGGACGGCGGCCTGCAGGGCGCCGACGTCGGAATCACCGTGCGGGACGCGAACACCGGTGAGGTCGTCTACACCAGGTCGGGCAGCAGGCGTTCGCAGGTCGCGTCGAACCTCAAGGTTCTCACGACCACGGCGGCGCTTGAGCTGCTCGGGCCGGACTACAAGTGGAAGACCGAGCTGCAGTCGTCGGGCGCTCGCTACGGCTCGACGCTGAACGGCGACCTCGTGCTGCGCGGCACCGGTGACCCGACGATGTCCGCCCCGCGCTACAAGGCGTTGGCGGACACGTTGAAGAACAGCGGCGTCACCAAGGTGTCCGGCTCGCTCGTGCTGGACGACACGGCGTTCGACTCCCAGCCGTACGGTCTCGGCTGGGCGTGGGACGACGAGCCGTACTCGTACAACGCGGAGACGTCGGCGCTCACGTTGTCGCCGGACGCGAAGTTCAGCGCCGGCACGGTGATCGTGCGCGTGAAGCCGGGCGCCGCGGCGGGTGCTCCGGTCCAGGTGAGCGTCGAACCGGCGAACGACCAGGTGCAGATCCGGAGCACGGCGACCACCGGCGACGGCGGTGTCACGGTCGAGCGCGAGCACGGCACGAACGTGATCAACGTCAGCGGCTCCACCTCGGTGGAGACGACGACGCTGTCCACGGTCAAGGACCCGACCGGCCTCGTCGGCTCGGTGTTCAAGAAGGCGTTGGCGGACAACGGGATCAAGGTCGTGGGTGGCGTCAAGCGGGGCAAGGCTCCGCAGGGCGCCGCGGTGCTCGCGTCCGAGGAGTCGATCACGCTCGGCCAGTTGGTCAACCCGTTGCTGAAGAACAGCAACAACATGCTGGCCGAGGTGCTGGTGAAGACCGCGGGTGGCTCGTTCACCAACGGTGTCAACCAGCTCAGCCGCAAGTGGGGCGGTCTCGGAGTCGACGCGAACTGGGTCGAGATCTTCGACGGCTCCGGCATGTCGCGGATGGACGAGATCTCGCCGGACGACCTGAGCAACGTCCTGGTCAAGGCGAAGACCAAGCCGTGGTTCGGCACGTGGCAGGCGTCGTTGCCGATCGCCGGTCGCGACGGCACGCTGGTGAACCGCATGAAGGGCACCGCGGCCGAGGGCAAGGTGCTGGCCAAGACCGGGTCCATGTCCGGGGTGTCGGCGCTGACCGGGTACGCCACCACGCAGGACGGCCGGGAGCTGGCGTTCTCGCTCGTGCAGAACAACTCGGTGCTGTGGTTCAACCCGAGGACGATCGAGGACAAGGTCGCGGTCAGGCTCGCGTCGGACGGCGGTGCCCAGGTGGCCACGCCGAAGATCGAGCAGAAGATCGTGCCCCAGAATGTGCCGCAGCAGCGAAATGCTCCGGCACAGGAGCGCGCCAAGGTTCCGGCCAAGGAGCGCTTCGACGTCGAGTGCTCGTGGGTCAACGCCTGCTGAGTTTCTCCTCCAGACGGTCGGCGTCGGTTGTGCGGCGCTGCGAGCGGAACAGCTCCAGCGCCGTCAACCACGCCTTCCGCGCCGCTTCGAGGTCGCCGGCGGCCTCGTGCGCGTCGCCCAGCGCCTGCCACGGTTCCGAGGCCAGGCCGGGTGAGCCGATCTGCTCGTACAGCGCCACCGCGTCGAGGTAGTAGCGCACCGCCGACTCGGTGTCGCCCTGCTGCATCGCGACGTAGCCGAGACTGTCCAAAGCGGACGCGATACCGGGGTGGCAGTCGATTCTCCGGTGCTCTGCCAGCGACTTCTCGCAGTACGGCCGGCCAGCGGCCGGATCTCCCGTCCTGGCCAGGCACCAGCCGAGCGAGTTGAGCGCGTGCGCCCGCTCGACGGGCAGGTCGAGCCCCTCGTAGATCCGGTGCGTCTCCCACGCGTGCCGCAGCGCCGAATCCAGGTCGTCCAGCATCTCGTAGCTCTGCGTCAGCGCGTAGTGCGAATGCGCGGTGCCGAGCGTGTCGACGGCCTCGGTCGCCAGCGCGAGCGACTGGTGCAGGTGCTCGACGGCGTCCCGGTGCGACTTCAGCTGCGCGAGCGTCAGTCCCAGGTAGCGGTGCGCCAGCGACTGCGCGGGCAGGCTGCCCGACGCCGTCGCGGCCGTGAGCCCGAGCTGCCAGGTGTCGTGGTTGGCGTGGATGTTGCCCTGCTTGCGGTGGAAGTTGTGCATGGCCCAGGCGAGCTGCCAGACGTGCTCGTGCAGGCCGTGGTCCGCGGCTCCGCGCTGGATCGCCACCAGGTTCGGCAACTCGGCGGTGAACCACCGGAAAGCGGCGGTGTCGTCGGCGAGTGCTGTCGGTGTGCAGCCGGGACCGGGGGCGGGCTTGGCGATCGTCGGCCGGTGGGGATCGAGCAGGCGGTCGGCGGCGAACGCGGTGTGCAGGTAGTGGTCGGTGAGCCTGCGCAACGCCGCGTGCGCCTCCTCGCGAGGCATCTGTTCGCGGCAGTACAACCGGATCAGGTCGTGTATCCGGTACCGCCCCGCCGCTTCCTGGCGCACCAGGTGCGCCGACTCCACCGCCCGCAGCCTGGTGCGTGCCTCGCGCAACGGCAGCGCGGTCAGGTTCGCCACGGCGTCCGGCGTGATGTCCTGCCCGGACAGGCCCAGCAACCGGAACACGAACGCGGTCCCGGCGGGCAGCGCGGCGTACGACGAGTCGAACACCGCCCGCAGGTCCGCGGTGATGTCACCGGTTTCCAGCACGTCCAGCCGTGCGGACGCGTCGGTGAGCTCGCCGGCCAGCTCGGTGAGGTCGTGTGCCGACCCGGTCAGCACGCGTGCCGCGAGGATGCTCACCGCCAACGGCAGTCCGCACGCGTGATGTGCCACAACGGAGGCCGCGTGCGGTTGCGCGATGACCCGAGCGCGTCCGAGCGCGCTCACCAGCAGCTCGCCGGACGACGCCGCGTCCAGCAGCCCGACCGGCACCGGACGGGCCCGGTGCGTGGTGACCAGCCCCGCCAGCGTGTCCCTGCTGGTGATCAGCACGGCGGTGGCGGGCGTGCCCGGCAGCAGGTCGGCCACCTGCGCCGAGTCACGGGCGTTGTCGAGCACCACCAGCATCCGCCGGTCCGCGATCGCCGACCGGTACAGCGCGACCTGGCCGTCCAGGTCGGCGGGGACGGCCCGTCCCGCGACCCCCAGGCCCTGCAGGAGCGCCCGCAGCACCGCGGACGGGGTGGTGGGCTCCTCGTCCCTGGTGTAACCGCGCAGGTTGACGTACAGCTGGCCGTCCGGGAACCGCGCGAGGTGGTCGTGCGCCCACCTCAACGCGAGCCACGTCTTGCCCACCCCGCCAGGACCGACCACCGTCGCGATCGACATGCCCGCGGTGTTCTGCACCAGCGCCTCGGTCAACGCGTGCAGCTCGGCATCCCGTCCGACGAACCCGTTGGGCGGCGGCGGAAGCTGCCTCGGCACGACCGGCGGCGGCGCCGGATCGGCGGTGGCGCGCAGGATCCGCTGGTGCACCCCGGCCAGTTCCGGCCCGGGATCCGCGCCCAGCTCCTCGGCGAGCTGACGCCGGATCCGTTCGTAGCCGCGCAACGCCTCGGCCTGCCGCCCGCACCGGTACAGCGCCAGGAGGTGTTGTGCCGCAAGACGTTCGTCCAGCGGATGCAGCTCGACCAGTTCGGCCAGGCCCGGCAGCAGCTCGGTGTGGCGGCCGCGGCGCAGCTGCACGTCGTGGTGGTCGAGCCGGGCGGCCAGGAACTCGGCCTTCAGGGCGCTGCGCAGGTTCTCGCCCCACTCGGTGTCCAAACCGGACAGCGGATCGCCCCGCCACAGCGCGAACGCCTCGGCGAACAACCGCGCGGCCTCCTCGTCGTCGCCGGCCTTCGCCGCGCGGACGAGCTCGCGGAACCGGTGCAGGTCGAGCGACGAGTGATCCGCGGACAGCACGTAACCGGCCGACCGGTACTCGATCGACCAGCCGTCGGCGTCGCGCAGCGCCGTCCGCAGCCTGGCCACGTACGTGCGCAGCGTGGTCCCGGCCCGCAACGGCGGCCGATCACCCCACACCCGCAGCCGCAGCTGCCCGGACGACACCACCTCGTTGACGTTCATCAGCAACGCGCCGAGCACGGCACGCTGGCGGGCTGGCCCCAGCTCGACGGCCCTTTCTCCGACGTGCGCGTCGACCGCGCCCAGCACAGCAAAGCGAACAGGCATCCCCAGTACCCCCTCTTGCGAACGGGTATAGCCCGTCTGGCCTGCGGATTCAACACCTTTGCTGCGTCTTGTCCACGGTCTGGTCACAGGATTGCCCGGTTCGCGCCGAACTGGGGGAAACATGCTGCGAAGACAACGGCTCGTGCTCACCTTGCTCGCCCTCGTGGCAGGCCTGATCCTGCCCGCGCCCACCGCCGAGGCGGCACCCGTCGAGTTGCCCACCGAAGCAGCCGCGCTGGCGGCGGCCAAGAAGTTCGACAAGCCGGTCGAGGTGTCCGGGCTGAGGACCGCGTCGACCAAGGTCGTGGCCAACCCGTCCGGGACGTTCACCGCGACGCTGGCGGCCGTGCCGCCGAGCTCCACGCTCGGCGCGTCGAACTGGACGATGATCAACGAGCGCAAGCCGGACCAGTCCTACTGGTCGCTCGACCGCGCGGAAGGCGCCAAGGTCGGCTACGTCGAGGACGCCGAGCTGGGCTGGGTGCGCTACCGGTCGATCTGGACGTTCCCGATGGGGGCGATGAAGGGCAAGCACGTCCTGCGCGCCTGGTTCAGCAGCTACTTCAGGCACTCCTACTCGTGCGCGGACAGCTGGACCGACCTGTACGTGGTCAACTCGGTGAACGCCGACACGGACTGGAACAACCACGCCGGCAGCTGGGGCCGATATCTGGCCGGTGCCAACAACAACGACTGCCACGACACCGGCAAGTACAGCGAGTGGAACGGCGGGAACGTCACCGCGGCCGCCAAGGACGGTGCCGGGTGGGGCGTGCTCACCCTCGGCCTGCGAGCCGCCAACGAGGGCACGATCAACGACGGCTGGAAGAAGTTCGACGAGAACCGCACGGCGTTGTCCGTCGAGTACAACTCCATCCCGAAGGCACCGGACCTGCTCAGCGTGGAAGGCAAGGCGTGCACCGGACAGCCGCTCTACGTCGGCACCAAGACGCCGACTGTGCGCGCCCGGCCTCGTGATGACGACAACCACGTGCACGACGTCATCTTCGGCTTCGGTGAACGGACCGCGCCGGGCAACGGCACGCCCGTCGCGAGCCAGGCCACCGTGGAGAACATCCCGTCCGGCGCGATCGCGCAGTACAAGCGGGCCAAGGAGTTCACCGAGGGCGCGACCCAGGACTTCCAGGCCTGGTCGAAGGACGACTGGGACACCGGCCCGAAGTCGGCGACCTGTCAGTTCGTCGTCGACGTCACCAAACCCGCGATGCCGTCGATCAGGACCGAGGACGGCCGCTACCCCGCTGACGGCCAGATCCACGGCGGTGTCGGCGTCAGCGGCGACTTCACCTTCACCGGGACCGACACCGACATCGCCGGGTACTACTACGGCATCGCGGACCCGCCCACGACTTTCGTTGCGGCGAATGCACTCGGCGGCCCGGCCACGGCCGGTGTGACGCCGGAATGGCGTGGTGGCAACACGGTCTACGTCCAGGCGGTCGACCGCGCGGGCAACACCTCGGACTCCGCGACGTTCAACTTCCGCGTCGGCTCGGGAAAGCCGCCGATCGGCGCGTGGAACCTCGACGAGAAGACCGGCGACCAGATCAGCCCGTCCGTCGGCAACCAGCAAGGTCAGGTCTACCGCGGCACGCTCGGCAATCCTGGCCGGATCATCAACGGCCCGACCGCGGTGAGCCTGCCGGGCGGCACCGACTCGCGCATCGACCTGTCCACCGTGCTCGACACCTCGCAGAGCTTCAGCGTGGCGGCCTGGGTGCGGCTGAAGTCCGGCGGTTCCAGCATGACCGCGGTGACGCAGGACGGCGTCGACGTCGCCGGCTTCTCGCTGAAGTACGACGGCGGCGCGAACCGGTGGGCGTTCACCATGCCCGAACGCGACGAGTACAACTCGCCGGTCACGTCGGCGAAAGCGACCGCAGAGCCGCGGATCGGCGTGTGGACGCACCTCGCGGGCACCTACGACGCCGCCACCCACAAGCTCACGCTCTACGTCGACGGCCGCAAGGCGGGGGAGAAGACCGCGCCGGCCGACGCGTGGCGGGCCATTCGGTGGCTCGCGTTCGGCCGGGCCAAGTGGAACGACGCCAACGTCGAGAACTGGGCGGGTGACCTCGCCGACGTGAAGGTGTGGGACCGCAGGATCTACCTCAGCGAGGTCACGGAGCTGGCGAACCAGCTGACGTTGCTGGGCGAGTGGAAGTTCGACGAACCCTCCGGCGCCACGATGACCGACACCTCGGACTTCAAGCGAGACGTCACGTTCACCGGCACGTCGTACCACCGCGACCCCGGTCACAACGGTTCCGGCGGCTCGGTGACCGGGTCGTACGGCCAGACCGCGGGCCCGGTGGTTCGCAGCTCGACCGGCTTCGCGGTGTCGGCGTGGGTGAAGCTGGAGCAGCCCGACCCCACCCTCACCCAGGCCGCGGTGGCCCAGGACGGCACCCGCAACAGCCCGTTCGCCATCCAGTACATGGGCGACACCAAGAAGTGGACCTTCCGCCTCACCAGCGCGGACACGGACACGCCGACCCGGTACCGCGCACTGTCGCAAAAGGACGCCGTGCCAGGCCAGTGGACGCACGTCGTCGGCACCTACGACCCCGGCGCGAAGCAGATCCGCCTGTTCGTCAACGGGCAGCTCGAATCGACCGTCACCGCACCGGACCTCATGTGGGACGGCTCCGGCCCGCTCAGCATCGGCCGGGGCAGGTGGACTGGCACCAACTGGGACGGCTGGCGCGGCGGGATCGACGACGTCCGCGTGTTCGCCGGGGTGCCGACCGACCTGGACGTCGCCGCGCTCTACCAGCAGTGATCGAGAACTGAAGGGGCAGCTCGATGCGGGAAAAACTGGGGAAACTGGGCATCGCACTCGGCCTCGTGCCGGTGCTGATGGCCGCGATGGCAGCGGGGTCGTCAGCGGCCCCCGGCTACGAAAGACAGAAGGCGCAGCAACATCCGCTCGTCCAGGGGAAGGACGCGAAGGCGGCGGCCCTCGCACCCGACCCGGACGAGGAAGCCGCGAAGAAGCCGGTTCCCGAACCGGTCTGGCCCGGCGCGGAGGCCATCACCGCCCGCGCCGGCACGCTCCCGGTCGGCGTGCAGTCGCTGGGGCGCAGGGGCGACTACGCGATGGTGCTGAAGCTGGGCGCCACCAAGGAGAAGACGTCCAAGGTCAGCGTCGACTACTCGAAGTTCCGCACGGCGTTCGGGGCCGACTACGGCAACCGGCTGAAGCTCGTGTCGCTGCCGGACTGCGCACTGTCCACTCCGGACAAGCAGGAGTGCGCGGGTACTCAGCTCGCCTCGGCCAACGACGGCACGCGCGTCACGGGTGAGGCTCCTTCCGGCGGTCTCGTGGCGCTGGCGGCTGCTCCTGAGGGCAGCACCGGTGACTTCAAGGCCACCGACCTGAAAGCCGCCGGCAAGTGGGAGGCGGGTGGCTCGTCCGGTGACTTCACCTGGAGCTACCCGCTGCGCTTCCCGCCCGCGATCGAGGGCCCGGCGCCGGAGTTCGGGCTCGACTACTCGGCGCAGGCCGTCGACGGCCAGACCGCCGCGACGAACAACCAGCCGTCGTGGGTGGGCGAGGGCTTCTCGTTCTCGCCCGGCTACATCGAGCGCTCCTACCGCAGTTGCGCCGACGACATGGGCAACGGCGCGCTGAACACCACCAAGACCGGTGACCTGTGCTGGTTCTCCGACAACGCCGTGATGTCGCTGGGCGGCCGGACCGTCGAGCTCATCCAGGACGGCGAGGGCCTCTACCACTCCCGCGCCGAGGCCGGGCTGAAGATCGAGCACCGCACGGGCGCGGTCAACGGCGACGACAACGGCGAGCACTGGGTCGTCACCGACCAGAACGGCGTGCAGCACTGGTTCGGCCGGCAGCGCATTCCCGGCTGGGTCGCGGGCAAGCCGGAGACGCAGTCCGTCTTCACCGTGCCGGTCTTCGGCAACCACAAGGACGAGCCGTGCAAGCAGACCACCTGGGCCGCGTCCTCGTGCAACCAGGCCTGGCGGTGGAACCTCGACTACGTGGTCGACCCGCACGGCAACTCGATGTCGCTCTGGTACACCAAGGAAACCAACAAGTACGCCCTGAACCTCGACCTGAACAAGAGCGTCGACTACGTCCGCGGCGGCTACCTCACCCGCATCGACTACGGCACCCGCTCGGACGCCGAGTTCGGTTCGGTGCCCGCGCAGGTGAAGTTCGACGTGTGGGACCGCTGCGAGGCCAACTGCGGCACCAAGAACGCCACCACGTGGAAGGACGTGCCGTGGGACCTGGAGTGCACGGGTGCCGCGTGCAAGACGGCCGCGCCGACGTTCTGGACCACCAAACGCCTGGGCAAGATCACGACGCTGTCCGGCGGCCGCGCGGTCGACGCGTGGACGTTGCGGCACAGCTACCCGGACCCCGGTGACAACACGCGGGCAGGCCTGTGGCTGGAAGGGATCAAGCACACCGGTCTGCTCGGTGGCACGGTGGACCTGCCGGAGACGACGTTCACCGGTGAGCCCAAGCCGAACCGGGTGCACGGGTTCGGCACGGATGCCCCGGCGATGAACTGGCGCCGGATCAGCCGCATCCGCAACGAGCTGGGCGGCGAGATCGCGGTGTCCTACTCCGACCCGGAATGCGTGGCCGGCACGAAGATGCCGGGCGCACCCGAGTCGAACACCCTGCGCTGCTTCCCGGCGTACTGGACGCGGACCGGGAACACCGACCCGACGATCGACTACTTCCACAAGTACGTCGTCACGGCAGTGTCCGAAGTGGACAACGCGGGACTCGCTCCGGTGCACACCACGAGCTACGAGTACCTAGGCGGCGGCGCCTGGCACTACGCGGACGACGACGGCATCACGCCGGACAAGTACAAGACCTGGAACTCCTGGCGCGGCTACGAGAAGGTCCGCGTGACCGACGGGTCCGGCGAGGGCACCAGGTACGGCCTGACGCAGTACTTCCGCGGCATGGACGGCGACCGGCTGCCGAACAACGGCCGGCGTTCGGTGCAGCTCAGGGACTCCGAGGACGGGCTGGTCGACGACTCGCCCGGACTCGAGGGCAGGCCGCGCGAGAAGCGCACGTTCAACGGGCCCGGCGGTACGGAGATCTCCGGCGAGATCTACGACCAGTGGCGGTCCGCGCCGACGGCCACGCGCAACGCCGGCGGTTCCGTCGCGGAGGCGCGGTTCGTCGACGAGCGCGCGAAGAAGCACCGCATCGTGCTCGACAACGGCCGCGGCTTCCTGCGCACCGAGGTCACCACGGACTTCGACGAGAAGACCGGCAAGCCGACGGTGGTGAACGACCGCGGTGACATCACCAAGGACGACGACGACCAGTGCACCCGCACCGACTACGTGCAGAACGAGTCCAAGTGGCTGATCGGGCTCGTGTCCCGGGAACGGACGTACTCCCTGTCGTGCGACAAGAACCCCACGACGGAAGAGGAGATCGTCGGCGACACCAGGACGTCCTACGACGGCGGGGTGTTCGGCGCCGCGCCCTCCAAGGGTGAGGTGACGAGGACCGAGGAGGTCTCCGGTTTCGTCAACGGTGTTTACAGCTACACCACGACCGAGCGCGCCACCTACGACGTGCACGGCCGTGAGAAGGAGAGCTGGGACGAGCGCGACGCGAAGACCACCACCACGTACACGCCCGCGACCGGTGGCCCGGTGACCGGTATGACGACGGTCAACGCGTTGAACCACAAGACGGTCACGGTCCTGGAACCGGCGTGGGAGGACGCCGTTCTCTCCATCACCGACCCCAACAACAAGGTGACCTCGCGCGGGTACGACGCGCTCGGCAGGCTGACCGGAGTGTGGAAGCCAGGACGCACCAAGGGTTCCTCCGGCCCGCACCTGCGCTTCAGCTACACGGTTCGCAACACCGCCGCGTCCTCGGTCACCACCGAGGAGCTGCACCCGGACGACGTTCGCTACGTCGCGACCACCGAGCTCTACGACGGGTTCGGCCGGGCGCGGCAGAAGCAGGCGCCGGCGCAGGGCGGTGGGCGGATCATCAGCGACACGATCTACGACCCGGCGGGCCGGGTCACGACCGAGAACCCCGGCTACCCCGTGGCCGGTGCGCCGAACACCAACCTGTTCGTCGCGCTGGCGGACAACGAGATCCTCAACCAGAAGGTGACGAAGTACGACCCGGCAGACCGCAAGACCGCCGAGATCGTGAAGTCCCACAACGTCGAACAGCGGCGCACGGGCATCCGCTACGGCGGCGACCGGATCGACGTGACGCCACCGGCCGGCGGCACCGCGACCACCACGATCACCGACGGCCGCGACCGCAAGATCGAGCTCTGGGAGTACTCCGGCGCCCAGCCGACCGGTGACCACCAGGCCACGAAGTACACCTACACCAAGAAGAACCAGGAGGCGACGGTCGTCGACACGGCCGGCAACACCTGGACGTACGGGTACGACATCCGCGGCCGCCGCACCTCCGAGACGGATCCGGACACCGGGACGACGACCACCACGTACACCAAAGCAGGGGACAAGGAGACCGTCACCGGCGCCACCGGTCCCAAGCTCGTCTACGACTACGACGTGCTGGGCCGCCGGATCGGGCTGTACGAGGACAGCTTGACCGGCACGAAGCGTGCGGAGTGGACGTACGACACCACGGAGGCGGGCCAGCCCGCGCGCAGCACCCGGTTCCAGGACGGCAAGGCCTACAGCACCGAGGTGACCGGTTACGACGGCCAGTACCAGCCCGTCGGCACGAAGATCACCATCCCGGACACGCCCGCCACTCCGGCCGGCAAGCTCGCGGGCACCTACGAGTTCCGCAACACCTACAAGGCCAACGGCGACCTCGCCACCACCACCTACCCGAAGGCGGCGGGCCTCGACACCGAGGTGGTCGAGTACAACTACGACGACCAGGGCAGCCCGAGCGTGCTCAAGTCGAAGGTCGGTCTCGCTCCGCAGACCACCTACGTCGCCGGCACGCAGTACACCAACCTGGCCCAGCCCGGCGTGTACACGTTCGCGACCAGCAACACCGGCAAGATGGTCGAGACCGGGTACACCTACAACGACGACGGCAAGCTGGCGGTCACCAAGACCACCAAGGAGCTCGGCACCGCGCTGGTCGCCGAGGTGCGCAACTCCTTCGACCCCGCGGGCAACGTCACCAAGGTGCAGGACGGCGCCGACACGCAGTGCTTCGGCTACGACAGCCTGCGGCGGATGAAGGAGGCGTGGACGCCGTCGTCCGGAGACTGCGCCGCCGCACCGCGCGGTGACCAGCTGGGCGGCCCGGCGAAGTACTGGGAGAGCTTCGCCTACGACGCCGTGGGCAACCGCAGGTCGCGGGTGGAGCACGCCACGTCGAAGGGTGACGTGACGACGACCTACGACTACCCGGCGGCCGGATCCGCGAAGCCGCACACGTTGTCCGGCACCACGACCAAGGACAACACCGGCACGCGCACGGCTTCGTACGCCTACGACGAGGTGGGCAACACGAAGTCGCGGCCTGGCACCGACGGCGAGCAGAAGCTCACCTGGGACGCGGAGGGCAACCTCGCCGCGTCCGAGGACGCCAAGGGCAAGTCGTCCTTCGTGGACGACTCCGACGGCAACCGCATGGTGCGCTCGGACGCTTCGGGCACCACGTTGTTCCTGCCGAACGTGCAGATCCGGCTGGACAAGGCCTCCGGTGGGACCGACTCGACGCGGTTCTACGACTACGGCGGTCATGTCGTGGCGCAGCGCGACAACGGCGGTGTCACCTGGCTGGTGGCGGACCAGCAGGGCACGGTGAACATCTCGGTCACCGAGTCCGGCCAGACCGTCGACCAGCGGCGCCAGACGCCGTTCGGGCAGGAGCGCGGCCAGACCGCGTCCTGGCCGAACGGGTACGGCTTCCTGTTCGGTGCCAAGGAACCCGGCGGCCTCACCAACGTCGGTGTCCGGCAGTACGACTCCGAGACCGGCCGGTTCACCTCGGCCGACCCGCTGGTGGACGCGGACACCCCGCAGCAGATGCACGGGTACGCCTACGCCAACAACAGCCCGGTCACCTTCACCGACCCGACCGGTGAGTCGTGGGGTGACGCGGTCATGGGCGGCAGCACCGGGTCGACGACCAACTGGGGCAACGCGGTCACCGGTGGCGGATCGCGTGGCGGCGTGGACAACTCCGCCAGGGAGATCGCCCAGGCGAAGGCCCGTGCGGCCCAGCGGGCGGCCGCGGCGAGGATCGCTGCCGCGGCACGTGCGGCTGCGTTGAAGAAGGCGCGCATGCTGGCCGAGATGTTCCGCCGGGCGATGGCGTTGCGACTGGCCAAGGCCAGGGCGATCGCCGCCGCGGCCGAGGCGGAGAAGGCACTGGAGGCCGAGGCGTACCGCAAGTACAAGGAGAAGATGAAGCCGATCAACGACTTCGCGGGCGACGCCTGGGGAAGCTACTTCGTCGCCAAGGAGTTCGCCGGTGGGGCCATCGTGTCCGCGCCGACCGTGGTCTTCGGCGCCGCGTTCCTCAGCCTGTGGAAGATCGGTGACCGCACCGCGATGGAGTGGATGTGGTGGCCGTTCCAGCAAGCCGCGAAGTGGTTCTTCAACGAGGTCACGACGCCCGCGGCGTGGTGGGCGGTGACGTCGGCCCGCAAGGGGGCTCGCGCGTTCGGAACGGCCGTGCGCCAGGGAGTGCGGAACTTCAAGCAGGCCATCCCGTCGCTGCCCGGCAAGATCGGCGGGGCGCTGGGCAAGGTGCTGTCCTGGCCGCCGCACATCGCCGAACCGTGGATCCTCAACTGCGTGGGCAAGATCCTCTGCTAGCCCACAACTGAAACCAGGAGCCGCCCCGCATCCCCCCGCGGGGCGGCTCCGTCCTCTCCTAAGCCGGTGCCGGCACGGGTTCCAGCCCGTTGCGGTCCGGGTCGACCAGGTACACGCGGGCGTTCGAGATGTCGAAGTACATGCCCTTCAACGTCAGCGTGCCCGCCGCGATCGCCTCCCGCACACTCGGGTAGCCGAGCAGGTTGTCCAGCTGCTGCGCCACGTTCGCGACGGCCAGCCGGTCCGCCACCGGAAGGTCCGAGCAACCGGGCGAGGTCGGCGCGTGGAAGCGGATCAGCGACGGTTCGGCGTTGCGCAGCCACGAGTGCAGGTGCGAGCCGCGCGACGCGGAGCCCTTCACCAATGCCTTCATCGCGCCGCAGTCCGAGTGTCCGCACACGACGATCGAGCCGACGTTCAGCACCTCGACCGCGAACTCGATCGCCGCCCCGACGGACCTGTCCTCCGCCGAGGCCATCGGCACGAGATTTCCGATGTTGCGCACGCAGAACAGGTCACCCGGACCGGACGTGGTGATCATGTTCGGCACCACGCGGGAGTCCGCGCACGTGATGAACAGCTGCTGCGGCGACTGCCCGCGCAGCGCCAGCTCGTGCAGGAACGGCCGCACCAACGGCGCCGACCGCCGCTCGAACTCGTGCATTCCCAACAGCATCGGGTCGCTCTCGGCCGAAGAACGCTGTTCCGGGAGCGTGACCGGCGAGCCCTGCCAGTGCGACCACGGCGCGAACCAGCGCGGCAGCGGGCCGGGCAACGTCTTGCGGCGTCCCGGTTTTCCCTGATCCGCGCGGTCGTACCAGGTGTCGTGCACCTCGTCGACGTCCACCCGGCCGCCGAGCCGTTCGTAGCCCTCGCGCCAGTCGTTGATCGCCTCGTACGACGCGTGATCCAGGTAGTCGACGTGCAGCTCCAGCACCACGTGCTGACCGGCCGGCAGCCGCCGCAGCTCGCGCACGAGCCGCCCGACTCCCAGGAACACCAACGAACCGCGCACATATACCCGGTTGCCCTCGACCCGCACCGAGCAGTGCGTCAGCCGGTACAACGCGCGCAGCAGCGCGATCGCCAGCCCGGCAACCACACCTTCGAGCAGTCCGAAAAGGACGACGCCGAGCGCCGTCGCCGCGTACACCAGGAACTCCTGGTGCTGCCACAACGTCCGCATCCGGTCCACCGACACCAGCTTCAGCCCGACGACGAACAGCACACCCGCCAACGCCGCCAGCGGGATCATTTCGAGCACGCGCGGGAACGCCAGGACGGCCACGGCGATCCACACGCCCTGCAGAATGGCGCTGTAGCGGGTTTTCGCGCCCGCCGCGACGTTGGTGGAGCTGCGCGCGAGCCCGCCGCTGATCGGCAGGCCGCCCAACGCGCCCGCGAGCACGTTGCCCGTGCCCTGCGCGATGAGCTCCTTGTCCAGCCGGGCACGCGGCCCGTCGTGCAGCCGATCGGTCGCGACCGCCGACAGCAACGACTCCATGCTCGCCACCAGCGCCACCGTGACGATGGCCGTGACCACTGCTCCGACGCTGCCCCGCGGCATCTCCGGGAACACCAGCGCGTGGCTGTCCGGCAGGTCGACCCGCGCGACGTCGAGCTTCAGCACGAACGCCAGCAGCGTGGCCGCACCCACCGCGACGAGTGGGGCCGGTACGAGAGAAGCGCGCGGAACCCGCGGCCACAGCAGCAAAGCCGCGATCGCGACCGCACCGGCCACCACGGACCCGAGATTCGACGAAGCGATTTCTCCCGGCAGCAGCGCGAGGTTCTCCGGCACGGACGACAACGCCGTGCCGCCCAGCACCACCACGAGCTGCCCGGCGGCGATCGAAATGCCGATACCGGCCAGCATTCCCTGCACCACGGCGGGGGACAGCGACATCACCAGCCGGCTGATCCCGGTGAGCCCCAACGCCAGCTGCAGCACTCCGGCGGCCAGCGTGATCGCCGCCGTGGCCGCCCAGCCGAACTGCGCCACCAGGGACGCGACGATCACCACGAGCCCGGTGCCGGGTCCGCTGATCTGCAACGGCGCTCCGCTGATCGCGCCGACGACCACGCCACCGATGACCGCGGAGATGATCCCGGCCATCAGCGGCGCGCCCGTGGCGTGCGCGATGCCGAGCGACAGCGGGATCGAGATGAGGAACAGCACGAAGCTCGCGGGCAGGTCGTGCTTGAGGATCAGCGGTGGACCGTGCGGGGTGTGATCGCCGGCGTCGGACTTGTGGAGATGGCTCATGACAAGGGTCCTTTCTCGGAACAGCGACATGGCCCTGTGCGGGATGCAGGCACAGGGCGAGGGGAAGGGGAGTTCGCTAGAGGCGCCCTAAGGGCAGCAGGCAACGCGGCCGAACGGCAGCGAGCGCGTCGGCGCGGTCATGCGGGGTCGGCACGGGAGCACCTCCGTGTCGGCACAGGCATCGGGTCTCGATCAGGCCGCGTCGCCACCAATGATGGGGCCGGAAACGGCGCTGTGGCAGATGTTTCAGCCAACCGTGTTGATCTTGCTCGTCAACATCACGTCACGTGACGAGAAGAAGGGCCGGCTCCGGTCGGGGGGTGCGGAGCCGGCCCAAGTCAGGACGGAACTGAAGAACTATCGAGTTTCGGAATTCAGCCTACCGAGCGCAGGTGCTTGCCGTGTGAAGTCTCCTGGCCGACGACGGTCAGGATCAGCTGCGCGGACAGGTAGGCACGGCACGGTGCGGGCATCCGGCGGGAGAACCAGCCGCGCTTGCAAGTCGCGCACCGGCCGTGCTCGTCGGGCTGGTGCTCGTCCAGCAACGCCTTGACCACCGCGACCACCCTCGGCAGCTCTACCCTGGCGAGCACGAGGGCGGTCTGGTCGTCGCCGCGCTGGGCGAGCTCGGTGAGTGTGGCCAGGTGCGAGTGCAGCGACTTGTCCAGTTGGCTGAACACCGTGACGGCCATCAGGCTCAGAGCTCCAGTCCCTACGTAAGCAGCCCATGCAGCCTGGCCCGCCCTCCTGGCGATCTGCAAGTTGCAATACACGAATGGATGACGTCTCTTTGCGACTCGCTCCTTTGCTCTCAAACTGAGATGCGACCAGGAGGTGTGGATGGCACGGGGTAGCAGCCCGACCCTGCGCAAGCGCCGGCTCGTCAGCGAGCTCAGGCGCCTGCGCGAAGCGGCCGAGCTGACGATCGAGGAGGTGGGCGAGCGGCTGGAGTGCTCGGCCTCCAAGATCAGCCGCATCGAGACGGGACGCGTGGGGGTGAGCCCGCGAGACGTGCGGGACATGCTCACGGCCTACGGTGCGGACACCGCCACCCTCGAGGAACTGGTGCAGCTCGCCAGGGAGGCCCGCCGCAAAGCGTGGTGGGACGAGTTCGGCGACATCGTGCCCGGCCGCTACGTCGGGTACGAGGCCGATGCGGACTCGATCAGGACCTACCAGGGCCTGATGATCCCCGGTTTGCTGCAGTGCGAGGCGTACACGAGGGCGTTGATCTCCCAGGTGCTGCCGGACGCGAGCACCGCCGAGATCGACCGCAGGGTCCGGTTGCGCAAGGCACGGCAGGCCTTGCTCAGCGAGGACGACCCGTTGCGCCTGCACGTCGTGATCGACGAGGCGGCCCTGCGCAGGCTCGTCGGCGGCACCGGGGTGATGCGCACCCAGATGGCGCGTCTCCTCGAAGTCGGTGCACTGCCGAACGTCACGATGCAGGTCGTGCCGTTCAGCGCCGGTGGTCATGCTGCGATGGACGGCCCGTTCGTCATCCTGAGCTTTCCGGAGCAGCTCGACCCCGACGTCGTCTACATCGAAAGCACACGAAGTGGCGTCTACCTGGAACAACAGTCGGACGTCCATTGGTACGCCGAGATGTTCGAGCGTTTGGTGAAGTCCGCCCTGAACACCAGGGATTCGGCGACCCTGATCACAGAGATCGCTCGCACTCTCGCGTGACTGCGACCGGGAGTGAACAGACAGTGGAAAGCTTGCGTTGGCGCAAGAGCAGCCGATCGTCGGCCGGTGGGCCCGAGTGCGTGGAGATCGCGCTCGTCTCAGCCGGTGCGGCGGTCCGTGACAGCAAGAACGCCGACGGCGCGCGGCTGAGGTTCGGCGACGCCGGCTGGGAGACGTTCCTCGCCGCCGCGAAGACCGGCTCCTTCATCAGCTGATCGGCAGATGCCAGAAGGCCCCGACCGGAATTTCGGTCGGGGCCTTCCGTACTTAGGGGACGTGGGCCGGCCGGCGTTCCGCCGCCGCGGGCTGGATGCCCCTTGCACGCCGGCCGACCCACGTCGATCATGGGGAGCAGCGGGTGTTCCGCTGTCCGGTCCAACCTGTTCCGACTGCTCGATCTCCGGTTTCCGTTGATCTCGCCGTCTGTGGTTGGTTGGACACGCTAAGCGTAAGAATGCCTTCTACAGCACGACTGGAGCCCGACTGAAGTGATCTTCAAGCTCCAGGTGGCCACCAGGCGAAGGACAGGTCGGTGACGCACGGCGAGGAACCCCTGCGGTTCGAGGTTCTCGGCCTTCTCCGGGTCGTTCGCGCAGGTCACGAGGTGGATCTTGGCGCCGCGAAGCAGCGCGCCGTCCTCGCGGTGCTGCTGCTCGCGCGCAACACCCCGGTCAGCAGAGGCCAGATCATCGAGGCCGTCTGGGGCGACAACGTGCCCTCGAGTGCGGTCAATCTGGTCCAGACCTACGTCGCCGGGCTGAGACGCGCCCTCGAACCGAGCCGGGCCCGCCGCGCGCCGGCCGAGCTGCTGACGTCCGTGGGTGACGGCTACCTGTTGCGCGTCGAGCCCGGTGCGCTGGACCTCGACGTGTTCGAACGCCAGGTGCTGCTCGCGAACCGCATGCGCGCGGCCGGTGATCTGGCCGGAGCCGCGGTCGAGCTGGACGATGCCCTCGCGTTGTTCCGCGCCGAGCCTCTGGGCGGTGTCTCGGGACTCTTCTGCGATGTCGAACGCGGTCGTCTCGTGGAACGCCGTCTGGCCGTGCTCGAAGAACGTGCCGAGCTGGGGCTGGCGATCGGTCAGGGCCCCGAGCTGGTGTCCCAGCTCACCTCGATGGTCGTCGAGCACCCGTTGCGCGAACGCGGCCACGGGCTGCTGATGCGCGCACTCGTGCAGGCAGGTCGCCAGGCCGAGGCGCTGGCCGCCTACCGCGAGGCCCGCCGCGTGCTGATCGACGAGCTGGGCGTCGAACCGGGTCCGGAACTTCGTCGCGTGCACCAGGCCGTGCTCGCGGGAGACAGCCCGGAGCCGGAACGCGCGCCCGTCCGGGTCCCTCCGCAGGCCGCTCCCGAACCCGCTCCGGTGACGATCCCGGCGCAGCTCCCGCGCGCGCCCGTCTCGCTGATCGGCCGGGACGGTGAGCTGGCCGCCATGGATCACCTGCTCGGTGCGCACGACGGCCCGGTCATGCTGATCACCGGTCCGGCGGGGGTCGGCAAGACCGCGCTGGCGCTGCACTGGTCCCACCGGGTGCGCGAGGAGTTCCCGGACGGCCAGCTCTACGTCGACGTCCACGGCTACGACCCGAACCGCGAGCCGCTGGAGATCGGCGAGGTGCTCAACCGGTTCCTGCGCGCTCTCGGCGTCCCGGCCGGCGACACGCCTGTCTCGGTGGACGAACGCTCGGCTCTGTTGCGGACGTTGCTCGCCGACCGCCGCATGCTCGTGATGCTCGACAACGTCCGCGGCTCGGCTGACCTGCTGCCGTTGCTTCCCGGCGCGCCTTCGTGCGTCGTCGTGACCTCACGGCGTCGGCTGGTCGGCCTGGTCGCGCAGGTCGAGGCCAAGCTGATCGAGCTGGACATGCTCGACCCCGAGGCCGCCGTCGACGTGCTGGGCCGCATCGCCGGCCGGTCGGACATCGAGGCCGATGCTCTGCGTGAGCTGGCCGAGCTGTGCGACGGCCTGCCGCTCGCGTTGCGCATCGCCGCCGCCCGTCTCGCCGTGTCGCCACGTCTGCGCGTGGCCGAGCTGGTCGAGGAACTGCAGGACGAGCACGGCCGCCTGGCCGCACTGGGCCTGGAGGACGGCGAGGGCACCGTACGGGCCGCTTTGGACGCCTCACGCCGTGCGCTGCCGCCGGTGCCGTCGCGGTTGTTGGCGATCATCGGCCTGCACCCAGGCGCCGATCTCTCGGCCCACGTCGTCGCGGCGATGGGCGATGTGCCGCTGGTGGAAGCGCAACGTGCGCTGGACGCGTTCACCGCCGCCAACCTGCTCTCCGTCGGCGAGCCGGGCCGGCACGTGGCGCACGACATGGTCCGCGTCTACACGAAGACGCTGGCGGGCGAACTGTCCGAACCGGAACGCCGTGCCGCCACCGGTCGCATGCTGGACTACTACCTGCACTGCGCCGACCTGGCCGACGGCCTGCTCCCGATCAACCGCGGCAGCGTCCTGATCACTCCCGAACACCGTCCCGCGCACGTGCCCACCCTGACCGGCGCGGCCGACGCGATGGCCTGGTTCGACACCGAGCGCGCCAACCTGATCGCCGCCACCGAACACGCCTCCTTGTTCGGCTGGCACGTGCACGCCTGGCAGCTGCCCTACACCTTGTCGCGGTACCTGTGGCTGCGGACCGAGCGCGAGACGTCGTTGCGCATCACCGAAGCGGCCCTGCAAGCCGCCATCGCCCTGAACGACGACGACGCCCGCTTCGTCATGCAGTTCAACCTGGGCGTCGCTCTGCTGCAGCTGGAGCGCTACGACGAGGCCTTGAGCGCCCAACGCGGTGCGCTGGAAGTGGCTCGCCGCAAGGGAGACGTGCACCAGCAGGCCCGTGCCCTGACGACCATCGCCGGCACGTTGCAGGACCTCGGCCGCGCCTCCGAAGCCGAGGCTCACTACCGCGAGGCCATGGAGATCTCGCGGATCGCGGGCTCGAAGTGGGCCGAGGCCAACGCCCACCACCACCTCGGGCTGCTGTACCTCACCACGCAACGGTTCGACGACGCGATGCCGTGGCTGCGGGTGGCGCTGCGGATGTACCACGAGGTCGGCGAGCAGTGCGGTGAGGCGGCGTGCCACGTGGACATCTCCACCGCGCTGCTCGAAACCGGCGACACCGAGGGCGCGCTGTCCTCAGCCCGCGTTGCTCTGGCCGTGGCCTGTGACGCCGTCTCGCCGTACCACCAGGCGCTGGCGCACGACCGGCTCGCGGCGGTGTTCGACAAGCTCGGCGCGGCAGGTGCCGCGGCACACTGGCAGCGAGCCCTCGCGTTGTTCACCGAACTCGGTGCTCAGGAGGCCGACGGAATCCGTGCCCGGCTGGCCAGAGCCCGCGCGGTCACCGTTGGCTGATGGCGTCTGCAAGTACTACCAACTCC